>LAQA01000042.1:11855-28391 GCA_000981625.1 Flavobacteriaceae bacterium ASP10-09a | reverse complement strand
TTTTGATAGACAGATTTATGTTGACTTGCCGAATATTAACGAAAGAAAAGAAATTTTTGAAGTTCATATAAAGCCTCTAAAACTAGCAGATGATGTTAAAATCGAATTTTTAGCACAGCAAACTCCAGGATTTTCTGGTGCAGACATTGCAAACATGTGTAATGAAGCTGCATTAATAGCTGCTAGGCATGGTAAAAAAGCAATTCATCATCAAGATTTCTTAGATGCTGTAGATAGAATTGTTGGTGGTTTAGAAAAGAAAAATAAAGTAATTACTCCTAAAGAAAAGAAAGTAATTGCATTCCACGAAGCAGGTCATGCAACTGTAAGTTGGATGTTAGAACATGCTGCGCCTTTAGTAAAGGTTACGATTGTACCAAGAGGTCAGTCTCTAGGAGCTGCATGGTATTTACCAGCGGAAAGATTGATTGTTCAAACAGAGCAAATGCTAGATGAAATGTGTGCTACATTAGGAGGAAGAGCTGCAGAGAAAATTATCTTTAATAAGATTTCTACTGGTGCTTTAAGCGATTTGGAGAAAGTAACTAAACAAGCGAGAGCAATGGTTACTGTTTATGGTTTAAATGAAGAGGTTGGTAATATTACTTATTATGATTCTTCAGGAAATGACTCTTTTGTAAAGCCTTATAGTGAAGAAACAGGTCGTAAAATTGATAAAGAAATTTCTAAAATGATAGAAGCTCAATATGTAAGAGCAATAGAACTTTTAGATAACAATAGAGAAAAGCTTACTATATTAGCAGAACTGTTATTAGAAAAAGAAGTTATTTTTAAAGATGATTTACTAGAAATTTTTGGTAAAAGACCTTTTGATGTAGAAACTGAAGAAGTGATTGTCAAAGAAGAACTAGAGACACCTTCAGTAGATAAAATCTCTGAAGAATAATTTTAAAATGAATTTTTTTAAAAAACTTTTTAACATCCCCATTGAAGAGGACAAAGAAATAAACAAACAAGAAGATATATTAACTCTTGATGACTTATTTGTGCACAACTTTATGGAAAAGGGTGGTAAGTTCTTGTATTGTTCTAAAAAGCAAGAAGTATTAGAGAATTATAAGAAAATACTTGCAGAAAACAATTGGAAAGAAGTTGGCTTATTAGATGATAAGTTGACTTCTTTTTTTAAAAATAATGCTACTAGAGCATTAAAACCATACAAAGAAGAGACTCCAGTATTTACTTCTTGTGAACATTTAATTTCAGATAGTGGTGATATTTTATTCTCGTCAAATCAATTAGGTAGTATTAAGTTAAGAGAATATCCAGATAATTTTATTGTTTACGCAACAACAAGTCAGTTAGTTAAAGATACGGGTCAAGCTCTAACGGGTATTAAAGCCAATTGCACGAAAAATTTACCAACAAATATTTCTGCTGTAAAGAATTATATTATTAATAAAAATGATGATAATTTTTTAAACTATGGTAACAGTAACTCAAAAAACTTATATTTGCTCCTGTTAGAAGATTTATAATATGCGCAACCTTTTAAAAAGGAGTTTTTCTGGAATTATTTTTGTTTTAATATTTATTTCTGCAATCTTGCTTTCTAAAGAATCTTATATAGTACTAATTACTTTATGTGGATTTTTATCTATTTGGGAATTTATTAGAATGATAAAACTCAAAAATTACGCTTCCTATATATTCTTTGCAATTGTTGTATTCTTAATGATCAAGAGACAAGATAGTTATGCTATACTTTTAGTTTTAATAATAACAATACTTTCTTCTACATTTTTAATGTATCAACTTTTTGCAAAAAAAGAAATAAAATTTTCTACTGATAGAGTTAAATTAGGGGTTACTATTAGATATGTAATATTTTCTATATGTTTTTTAGTTTTACTCCCTTTTTATAAAGACAGTTTTCATCCATATTTAATGATAAGTATATTATCAATTATTTGGGTAAATGATTCTTTTGCTTTTTTAGTTGGTAAAAATTTCGGAAAAAATAAGTTGTTTCCATCAGTATCACCAAAAAAAACAATTGAAGGCTTTTTGGGAGGATTAATCTTTTCACTTTTAACAGCAATGTTTATAAGTAAAATAAATTTAGATTTCACCATGTTAAATTGGTTGGTTATTGGAATTATCGTTTCAGTAATTGGTACAATTGGGGATTTAGTTGAATCTAAATTTAAAAGACAGGCAAATGTTAAAGATAGTGGAAACATTATGCCAGGACATGGAGGTATTTTAGATAGACTAGATAGTTTGTTATTTGCCGCTCCATTTGTATATTTGTATATTAATTTTATTATTTAAAGATGATTCGATTTCATAAAGAAGGGTACAAAATTATTTCAATTACTTTTATTATTGCAATTGTAGTAATTTTATTAGCTGAAAATTTTATTGATATAAATTGGTTGATAAAAACGATTCAAGTTCTAGTTTTAGGATTTGTAATTATTGTACTTCAATTTTTCAGGAACCCTGAAAGAATTACAAGTTTAAATGATCACCAAATTATAGCACCAGTAGACGGTAAAGTTGTTGTTATTGAGGAAGTAGAGGAGCCTGAATACTTTAAAGATAAAAGATTGCAAATATCAATTTTTATGTCCCCAATAAATGTGCATGTTACAAGATATGCAATGAGTGGAATTATAAAATACAGCAAATATCATCCAGGAAAATATCTAGTAGCTTGGCATCCAAAGGCATCTACAGAAAATGAAAGAACTACAGTCGTAATCGAAAATAAAACGATTGGAGAAGTACTATACAGACAAATAGCAGGAGCTTTAGCAAAAAGGATTATAAACTATGCTAAAGAAGATGACCAAGTAGTACAAGGAACAGATGCTGGTTTTATAAAATTTGGTTCTAGGGTTGATTTATATTTACCTCTAGGAACAAAAATTAATGTAAAATTAGGAGATAAAGTTAAGGGAGGTGTGCAAGTTGTCGCAGAAATATAAACTAGATCTAGATAAAGAGTACAAAGCCTCTTTTGACAAAATATCTAAGTTAAAGAAGGCAGTTGCGCCTGACATCATGCTTAAATTTTATGCTTATTACAAGCAAGCAAATTTTGGTAATAAGTTTTCATTTAATAGTGGTTTAGACGTAAGGAGCGCTTTTAAATTTAATGCTTGGATGCAATTAAATGGAATGACTGCTGAAGAAGCAAAAAAAGAATATATAAAACTAGCTAAAACAATTTAATTTCAAAGAAAAAATTATGAAAAAAATATTTATTATTTCGTTTTTATTGATGGCAACTGGATTTAATTTTTCGGCATGTAAATCAGAGGTTACAAAAGAAGAAAGTAAAGTAGTAACAAAAAAAGATAAAGTTGTTGCGAAAAAATCTACAGCTCCTTTTGCTGTATCAAATGCAGAGAATGAGATTACCTTTTTCGCATATAAAACTACAGAGAAAGTTGCAGTAGGAGGTCAGTTTAAAAAGGTTGATGTTCTTACTGGTGGTGAAGGAAATAGTGTGAAAGAAGCAATTAATAACACCGAATTTTCAATACCTGTAAGTAGTTTGTTTACAAAAGATAGCAGTAGAGATTATAAAATTAAAAAGTTCTTTTTTGGAATTATGGATAACACAAAACTTCTTTCTGGTAAGTTATTGTTAACTGATGATTCGAAAGGAGTTGCAGAAATTAAAATGAATGGAGTTTCTAAAGACGTGCCTTTTACATATACTATTGTTGATAAAGCTTTTAATATGAAAGCGACAATGGATGTTAATGATTGGAACGCATCCGCAGCTTTAGCGTCTTTAAATAAAGTATGTTTAGACTTACATAGAGGTGCAGATGGTATTTCTAAAACTTGGAGTGAGGTTACTTTAGATATTACATCAACATTCTAAAAAATTATAAATTATATAACGCTTTTTTAAGTGTTTTAAATCGAAAAGAAAATCCATTCTTTTCGATTTTTTTTGTCGAAATTCGACTTCCTTCTAAAAGAATAATTGCTAGTTCTCCAAATAAAATTTTTAACATAAAACCAGGAACACCTATTCCTATATAAGGTCTATTTATGCTTTTTGCTAATGCTTTAGAAAAAGTTATACTTGTATGATGTTGTGGTGCAACTGCATTATAAATACCTATTAAATCAGCTTCTATTGATTGGATGTACATTTGGCATAGATCATCAATATGAATCCAAGGAAGATATTGTTTACCTGATCCTAAAGGAGATATGATTGGCGTCTTCATTTTGTCTAATGCCCCACCTTTTTTAGCCAAAACAATACCGGTTCTTAATATCGTTACAGGTATGTTTTCTGTTGAAAATTGATGAGCAGCATCTTCCCATTTTTTGCAAACATCTCCTAAAAAATCATTTTCTACGGTGTCTGTTTCTTTAAAAATAGTAGTTGTGGTAACAGCTCCATAATATCCAATTCCTGACGCAGAAATAAACCCTTTTATACTGATGTTGTTTTCTCTGATAGCATTAAAAATTAAATTAGCAGTTTCAACTCTGCTATCAATAATTATTTTTTTTCGTTCATCGTTCCAGCGCTTATCTGCAATTCCTGCGCCTGCTAAATGAATAATATAATCAACATTTTTAAATGCTTCTGTGTCTACATAATTTTTAGAGATATCCCATTTAAACTCATTTTTGTTTTTAGGGTTTCTGCTTAAAATTACAACGTCGTGATTTCTGTCAACTAACATTTGTGTAAGTCTAGTGCCAACTAAACCTGTACCTCCAGTTATTAAAATCTTACTCATTTGTTGTGGGTTTTATGTTAAGAATTGTTTCTGTAAAATCGAATATTTCGTCTTGGACCTCAAGAAAATTAGGGTTAAAAAAACGAGAAGCTAAAGAATGATTTTTAGCATTAGGAAATGATTTTTTTACTTTTAAATTTGATGGAGTAGAAGTTTGCTTAAACATTTCTAACATTCTTTCTACAGACACAACTTTATCTTGTTCTTCTTCATTTTTGTAATAATAACCTATGAAAAAAGGTTGCTTAATTTTTTCGAAAGTTTCCTTTTTCATAGTTGCCTGAATTAAAGATTTCAATTGAATAATAGCTTCAATTCTATATTTGGCATACCAATATTTTTCTGCCTCATTTGGTGGTTGCCAAGTTTGGTAATTTCCTCCCATTGCAGTTTTTAAAATTTCTTTTCCCCAAGGTTTTGTAATTAAATTCGAAGTAGTATCATAGATCTCTACATTTGGTGAAACTAAAATTAAAGCTTCAATTTCTGGATGGTTTGCTGCTAAATATAAGCCAGCAGTTGCACCTGTACTTGTACAGAAAAGTATTACCTTTTCCCCCATTTTCATTCCAATAGCAATAGCTTCTTTGGCAGAATTTATATATCCTTCTCCTGTAAAATTAGATAAAGGTTCTTTACTTTTTAAACCATGTTCATAAAGGCGAGGTGCATATAAATTTGTATGATATCGTTTAGAGAAATTAGAATAAATGACTTCATTTTCAACAGGACTTGCAGAAAATCCATGCAAAGAAACTACCGAATACTCTGTTTTTGCAGGAACACTATCAGCCCAAATAATTCTAGAATGGTTTCCTTCTCTAATATTTTCGTCTTGATTTTGTTTTAATACAAGATTATTTATTTCAGATAAATTATCACTTATTATAGGGAGTTTAGGAGACAAATTAGGAGGGTCTACTTTTGGACCTATAAAATAAACGATTATCAATATTAGAATTAGAAATCCTAGATATTTTATTGCTTTTTTTAACATTTAGTAAAGATAAAAAAAAACTACAATCAAAAGATTGTAGTTTTCAATAGAAAATTATAATTTTTATTATTTAATCTCTTTCATGGCATTCGTAATTAATATTTTTAAATGATTTTTATGTGCTTTTGTAGCTAAATCACCTTTACCATTTCTGACCCAAGTTTTAATATTTTTTAAATTATAAATGGCCATAGATTTTGCAGCAACTGTAAATCTACTGCTTGCTTTTCCAGAAATCATAGTAATTAATCTTTTTGTGTAAACTGCTTGTAAATTTTGACGGAAAGAATTTATACTCCCATAAACATCAGGTTTAAACATCATGTTATTTAAATCTGACATAAAAGAAGATAATTGATACTCATTACCATACAATTCAGAATTGGAAATCCTTTGTAAAGTATTTGGATGCATTATATGAGCTAAAACTCTTGTCTGATAGGCTAAAACTTGTTCGTGAATTTTAGGGTCTTCTGGACTACCAAAGAAATTATATCCTCTTCTTTGTTTTGCTAAATAATTATAAACGTTTTTAGGAGTGTCAAAAGCATCTGGAGCAAAAATGTATTTCTTCATAGCATCCATTGCTCTTTTTTGATCTGATAAGCTTACAGGTGTATAAGGTTGTGTTCCCCCTTCTTGACCAAAAGTAGATCTATCAACATACACACCACCAATAAATCTAGAAATTACTCCACCTGCAATTGCTGATTGATTATGTAATGTATAATAGGCTCGTCTTAAATCTTCATAAGTTTTACCTTTTTCAGTAAACTGATTTTTTAAATTTTTCATCATTGAATTCACCAATTCGAATCTATTGATTGAATAGGTAATTTGGTCATTAGATAAATCACCAATCATAACTCTTGGGTCAATTGCTTTTCCTGGAGAACGCATATCATCTGCATCATTTCCGAAAATTAGTTCTGGTTTTGTAGATTGATTTAATAAAACAGCCATTTCTGAATCGTTTTTAAAATCTTGATATCCAAACTGCACAGCCCAAACATCGTAAGGTCCAACTGCCATGTCAGCATATTGCCCTTGTTTGCTTCTGTCGTTTGTAATATTAATTCCTGCATAATCCATTACAGAGCCCGTTAATGCTTTTCCTTTAATGAAAGCGGCATCTGCTAATTGTTCAGGAGAAAATAATTGACTTGCCTTCATGTTATGATTTAACCCTAATGTATGCCCAACTTCGTGCATAATTAAAGATTTCATCCCTTCTTTTTTTAGAGCTTCCATATCTAAATCAGAAGCACCAGTTGCTTGTAAAACAGCAGTTCCTAGTTGCATATTATCATGCATTACATGTCCCATAGAGCAAAAATTAATATTTTGCTTTTCAAAGAATTTTGTAATTTCTAATTCTTCTGAAGTTTCTAACTTCATATTAGCCGATGCAACATTATATAATTTGTCTGCAAAAACTCTATTTGTAAAGTGCACGAACTCTAACATAATATCTGCACCTAAAATTTCACCAGTTCTTGGATTCACAAAACTTGGCCCATAACCTCCAAAAGGAGGGTTTGGAGAAGACGTCCAACGTAAAACATTATAACGTACATCACCTGCGTCCCAGTCTGCATCATCTGGTTGCACCTTTACAGCCATCGCATTTTTAAATCCAGCTTTTTCAAAAGCTACATTCCAAGCCAAAACTCCTTCTTTAATCGTTTCTCTCCATTCTAAAGGAGTTGTATTTTCTATCCACCAAGTAATTGGAGTTACAGGTTCTGAAATAGCAGCCTCTGGGTTTTTTTTAACCAACTTCCATCTATGAATCATATCTCTATAATTTATAGTACCTGTCGTTGTCATGTCATTCGTTTCTGTTAAGAAATAACCAACTCTAGCATCATCCATTCTTGGTGAATAATCTTCCTCTGGCATATTCATAAACGTATGGAAAACTTTGATAGAAACATTTCTTCCATCAGTAACAGCCGCAGAACCACCATTTAGAACAGAAGGGTTATTATACACATATTCAGTTTTTACATTGGTGTTTTCAGGGTAATTCTTAATCTCATCTATTTTTGATTTTGCTTTATCAAATCTTCCTAAACTAAAAGCAAATGGAGAGCTTCCTGGTCTTCTAGGTCCTTTAATTCTTGTAAAGGTTTCTGATAAAAATAATCCATCAGCATCTATTAAATATTCCCCCTTTTTGATATCTGAGGCTAATATTTTTCCAGTAGCCATTACAGCGTCACTTATGTTTGCTTCAGAAGATTTAGATAGTGCACTATTCTTATCAAAATAGAAAGAAGTGTTTGGTGCAATAAAATCTAATTTATTAAAGTATTTTTTTACATGAAATACAGAATTACCACGAAAAGAACCTCTAAACGCCCCTGCTTCTGTTACACCATCAGCAATTTGAGAGAAATATATAAAGTCTTTATTTAACTGATCTTCTTTTATTAAAAGTTTCACCGAACCAGTTATCGTATCTTGATAAATAGTAAATAAACCTTCAATTTTTTTACTGCTCTTCGTTAAATCTTTAATCGATTTTCCTTTCTTTTTTAGAGGCTTTTTTTTAGTAGTTATAACCTCTTTTTTTTTCTTTTTCCAAAATTGTGCATTTACATCTTGTACTCCTAAAATGGCGAGTGTTAAGAATAATGTACAAAGAATTTTAAATTTACTTGAATTGATCGTTTTCATTTGATTTTTATATTTGTTAAAAATAATTTAGTAAGTTATTTTTTTCCGAATTAATTCAATGTTAATGTTATCATAAAATTTATTTTCACTTTTTTAATCTAAATAAACCAAAATTATCTAATTATAAAAATTGACAATTGCCCCATATATTAAAGCTATGTTAATCTTTTTCTAGGCATTCAATAAAGCCGTATTTTTATAGTGATGAAAAACAATAAAAAAAGAAAAGGTTTTGTTTTTAAAACCTATGAAGTAGAAAATCAATCTCCTTTTGAAATACTTTTTGATATTTTTAAAGAGTTGATTACACATACTTCTGGTGATTTTGATGAAGCTATAGATTGGTTGCGTTCTTTAAATAAAGAATATAAATTAACTGATGAGAATTATACGATTGAAGATTTTATTGAAGATCTAAAGAAGAAAGGCTACATTAAAGAAGAAATAAAAGGTGATGGAACCGGAGGGAATAAAATTACTCCGAAAACAGAAAGAGCAATTCGTCAGCAAGCTTTAAATCATATTTTTGGTAATATTAAAAGGAGTGGTTCTGGGAATCACAAAAGTAAGTCTGCAGGACTTGGAGATGAACATACTGGCGATTTTAGAGGCTATCAATTCGGGGACGCTTTAGATAAAGTTTCTATGACAGAAAGTATTAGAAATGCACAAATTAATAACGGAATTGATAATTTCAATTTAACTGAAAATGATTTAGTTGTAGAAGAAACAATGCACAAATCTCAAATGAGTACTGTGCTAATGATCGATATCAGTCATTCTATGATTTTGTATGGAGAAGATAGAATTACACCAGCAAAAAAAGTTGCGATGGCTTTAGCTGAATTAATTACAACGCGTTACCCAAAAGATACGTTAGATATTATTGTGTTTGGAAATGATTCTTGGTCCATTAAAATTAAAGATTTACCTTATTTACAAGTTGGTCCTTATCACACAAATACAGTTGCCGGTCTGCAATTAGCGATGGATTTATTAAGGAGAAAAAGAAATACTAACAAACAAATTTTTATGATTACTGATGGAAAACCAAGTTGTTTGCGATTACCAGATGGTCAATATTATAAAAACAGTAATGGCTTAGATAAATATATTGTAGATAAATGTTACGGAATGGCTCAGCAAGCAAGAAAATTACACATTCCGATTACTACTTTTATGATTGCACAAGATCCTTATTTAATGCAATTTGTAAAAGCATTTACGCAAGCAAATCAAGGAAAAGCTTTTTATACTGGATTAAAAGGTCTTGGAGAAATGATTTTTGAAGACTACGAAACAAATAGAAAAAAACGAATTAAAGGATAAAAATAAATAACAAAGTTAAAAGCTACAAAGTTGTTTCAGACAAAATAATATATGAACATAAGTAAAATAAAAACATTAGGAGAGTTAGTAAAGTCCGGTTACAAATCGAAATCAATTAAAGATGAGCTAAGAGAAAACCTTATTAGTAAAATCATGAACAAAGAATCTGCTTTTGTAGGAGTTCATGGATATGAAAATACTGTAATTCCAGAATTGGAAAGAGCAATTTTAAGTAAACATAATATCAATTTATTAGGTTTGCGTGGACAAGCAAAAACACGTCTAGCTAGGTTGATGGTAAATTTATTAGATGAATATATACCGGTTGTTGAAGGTTCTGAAATTAATGATGACCCTCAGAATCCTATTTCTAGATATGCAATAGAAACCATTGAAGAAAAAGGGGACGGAACACCTATTTATTGGATGCATAGAGATGATCGATTTGCAGAAAAACTAGCAACACCTGATGTTACTGTTGCAGATATTATTGGTGATGTAGATCCAATAAAAGCAGCCAACTTAAAATTATCTTATGCAGATGATAGAGTAATCCATTATGGAATGATTCCTAGAGCAAACAGATGCATTTTTGTGATCAATGAATTGCCAGATTTACAGGCTAGAATCCAGGTTGCACTATTTAATATTTTACAAGAAGGGGATATTCAAATTAGAGGATTTAAGCTACGCTTAGCTTTAGATATGCAATTTGTATTTACTGCAAATCCTGAAGATTATACTAATAGAGGAAGTATCGTAACACCTTTAAAGGATAGAATTGGTTCTCAGATTTTAACACATTATCCTGAGGATATAGAGACAGCTAAGAGGATTACGCAACAAGAAGCTAATAGAACAACTTCTCAGCAGGAGTTTATTCAAGTACCAGAATTAGCAAAAGATTTATTAGAACAAATAGTTTTTGAAGCGAGAGAAAGTGAATATATAGATGATAAAAGTGGTGTAAGCGCGCGTTTAAGTATTACTGCTTTTGAAAATTTATTAAGTACGGCAGAAAGAAGAGCTTTACTTTCTGGAGATGAAAAAACAATGATTCGTTTAAGTGATTTTGATGGAATAATTCCTGCAATTACTGGCAAAGTAGAGTTGGTCTATGAAGGCGAGCAAGAAGGAGCGCAAGTAGTTGCCGAAACCTTGATTAAAAATGCTGTTAAAAAATTGTTTCCAACATATTTTCCTGAAATTAAAAAGTTAGAAAAACAAGATGCTGAAACACCTTATGATGACATTATTTCTTGGTTTTTTAATGCAAATGATGATTTTGAATTGTTAGATGAATTTACAGAATCACAATATAAAAACGAGTTAGACAAAGTAACTCCTTTAGATGATTTTTTAGTAAAACACCAACCGAAAATGAATACTGATGATGCGTATTTTGTAAAAGAATTTATTCTTTGGGCATTAGTAGAATTTAAAAAACTAAGTAAACATAGATTTGCAGAAGGCACTCAGTTTAAAGACCCTTATGGTAATTTTATAAGTGGATTGTAAGATTTAAATACTCTAAAATTATTATAAGCTGGTTAAAACTCCTTCAAATTTTAAAATTTGAAGGAGTTTTACATTTAATAGATAGTAAACTTCAATTCAAAATCAGCGTATAATCGATATCTTCTGGAGATATGATTTTTTCTTTTGTGTTTTCAAGAATACCTAAAAGTGTTTTTAACTCTTTAATTTCATCACTATTAAAAATTAAAATTAAATTTTCATGAAAAGTAGTTACAGGGATTTTTCTTATTTGTGTTGTGCAAGAATTATATTCTAACCAATACTCTAAATCTAATTCAGAAATATATTTTTTGAATTGGTTCAACTGAGTTTCATCAAATTGAAAAAGTATATTATTAAAAATAAGGTTATAATTGTTGCAGCCCTTACAAATTGAAAGCTCTCCGTTTTTTTCGCGTGATATGATTTTAGAATTCTGACACATAATTTAAAATTTAATAACAATCTGTTTGTATTTGATTATTTTCCTTGAATACTTCTAAAGGAATATTTAGGTTATTTTCTGTAATTTTTTCTAATGCTCTATCTACTCCTTTTTGCATATTTATAGAGCCACAAATCATGATACAATTTCCTTTTTTTAAAGTATTTGCAAAGAACTCTGCATGCATAGAAATGATGTTTTGAACATATATTGTCTCTTTATTTTCTTGAGAAAATGCAGTGTAAAAAGAAGTTAGCACTTTTTCTTCTAGAGCAGTATTAATATAATTTTTATAAATTTCAAAGGATTTTTTTGTTCTTCCTCCCCAAAATAAATGAATTTTTGTTTTAGAATTACGTTCATTCATCATTCCTAAAAAAGGCGCAATTCCTGTTCCATTAGCAATCAAAATCAACTCTTTTGTTTTCTTAGGAAAATGAAATTTTTTATTATTTTGGATACTAGCTGTGATTTTATCGTTTGTATTTAAACTGTTAAAATGACTAGAGCAAAGTCCAAATTCATGTTTTTTGATACTCAAAAGAAGTGTGTTGTTAATTTTTGCAATAGAGTATAAACGACTTCTAGATTCATTTTCTGGAGTGACAGAAAGTAAATCTCCAGAAGTAAATTTTACCTTTTTAATCGGTTCTAATTGGATTAAAAAAGTATCATCAGCGTTTAATTCAGTTTTTTTAATGACCTTAAATTCAATGTTTTTTTCTGATGTTTTTTTGATGTCCTCTTCATGAATGTTAAATTCTAATTGATTGTTAAAACTCCATTCTTTTAACCAAGCTTGAAAAGAATTAAAAGATTCATTATCGATTTTGTAAATAGGAATTGTGGGTATAAAATTGCTATGCAATTGTAAACTTGCGTGAACTAAAATTGCAAACTTGCAGAATTCAGGATATGCTCTTGACCCAAAACCAACAACTGCAAATTTTAAAATATTTTGTTGATTAATTTTGTTGATATTCTCAACAAATTTATTGGCATTTATAGGGGCTTCTCCATCACCATAGGTCGCCGTAAAAATAACGATATTTTGCGCCTTTTTGTAGGGAGTATATTCGTTTAATGTAGTTATAAAAACTTTTTTTTCTAATCCTAATAAACCTTTGTAAAAAGCATTTGCAAAATTAAAAGTACTGCCAGTTTCAGAGCCTACAAGAATAATAAATTCAGCTTCATCTTTTGTGTTTTTATTATTGATTGTTGTTTTATGTTTTCGTCTTTTTAAGGTCATTGAAAAGCCAGAAAAGATAAAAAACAGCATTGCAAAACATGATAATAATAAGACTATAGACCAAACTATAGAACCTTCTCCTGTGTGTAAGATAAGACTATAATAACTTCCTAAAGTAACGAGACCTTGTTTTTTCTCACTGATAATTTGTCCGTTTTTTTGATGAATTGCAATTTCTTTATTTTTTAATTTTAAATAAAAATAATCTTCTTTGTCACTAGAAAATGGAAATTCTAATTCTTTTACAGCACTTAATTTAGTGGATTTAAAAATTAAAAAATCTGTTGGATTTATATCTAAAGGTGACGTTTTTTTAGCTATTTTTTCATGAACTGATGTATCTTTCGGAAGTAAAGAAAACTTTTCTAATGATAGATAAACGCCCGTAAGTGTAATAATTACAATCGGAATAAAAGAATATCTACTAAGAATAATATGAGAATATTGGTTAAAATCTTCTTTGATTATTTTTGAAAATATTTTTTTGAAGCCACCTTGTCTTTTTGCGATTAAAAAAGATCCTGTGATTGTAATTAACAAAAGTAAAAGAGAAATAACACCGATGATAAACCTTCCTGTAGATTTTAAGAATAAAGACCTGTGCAAGTTTGTTGCAAATTCAAAAATGGAAGATTTCTGAATTATATTACCAATTTTTTTACCTGTTTTTGGGTTGATATAAAAAGCTTCACTTTTTCCATTACTTGTAATTACAGACACAGATACAAAATCATTTTCATCAACATTAATCGTGATAATTTCTTCATACTCATTTTCTAAAGCAGTAATTGTTTCTGCAATAGAAAAGGAATTTACGTCGACAATATTATACCGATTTATTTTGTTTGAAATTGGTTCAAAAGCTAAAATAATACCTGTTAAGCAAGCGATAAGAATAAATAAAGCAGAAGATATTGCCAGTGTTAAGTGACTAAATCTCCATATAGAAATTGTCATTTTGGTTTTGTTGCAGATTAAATTTTAGACAATAATTCGAAGAATCTCATAAAATTATTAAAGTGTCATTTCAATTATTTAGGCATCATTCTTACATAACGAATAAACCCTTTACCTTCTATTTTAGATTTTAAGTTTTCTGTGGTAAGGTCAAATTCTAAATCAGAAGCATAATATTCTTGGTCCTCTACAGCCGTTTCAAAACGAATCTTATAACCTTTATTTAGAACATCATCTGCGATTGAAATTATACTAATTGTACGTTCTCCACCACTAATTGTTGCGCCAGTAATTGCGTCAATATTTGCTCTTTTTTTGCCTTGAAATCTCCACCATTCAGGAATATCAAAGTACCATTCATCATCATCACCTTGTACATACAGTGTTTTTTCATATGTGCCCTTTTGATTCATTAAAGAAATTACAACGTAAGCAGCTTCACCAGAATAATTTTTCATCTGAATCATACATTTGTAAGTAGATTCGGTTGTATTTTTTTTAAAACTTGACAAGGCAACTATCATAGTAATAAAAACGGTGATTAGTATAATTAATTTTTTTTTGTACATTTTATATATTTTTTTGACACGAACTTTACTATGCTAAAAGGTTACACAAATTTCACAAATCTGTATGGTCGCGTTTAATAAGTTTTTTATTTTAAGAAAGTGATTTTTGCTTTTTTATTTTTTAATATTTCGTTCTCTGCTGCCAAATCATAAACCGATTCCTCAAAAGCTGTTTTAACCTTTTTATCTGCTCCAATGCTTATTAAATATTCAATTATTTTTGTGTCCTTGGCCTTCATTGCTCCAATTTGTAAGGCTGTTAAATCATCTTTGTTTTTGCTGTTTACATCAATGTTAAATGAGACTAATCTTTTTAGTAAAGCTAAATTATTTCTTTCGGTAGCAATCTGTATAAGTGTGTTTCCAGAATTCTGAATTTGATTTACAACTAGTCCATTTTGTTCTAACATTTTTAATTTATCTTCAAAATCTTTCGGTTTTTTAGCGTTAAAACTATTGATTAGATAGTAAGACAATGTGTTTTTTTCTAAATCAGTTATATGAATATCAGCTCCTTTTTTAAGTAGGAATTCAATCACGTCAACTGAATTTCTATTTACTGCCATTGCCAAAGCTGAACGCCCATTTTTATCTTTTAAATTATAATTTTTAACATGTTTTGATAAAAACTTAACAACCTCTAAAGTATTGCTATTGGATGCATTCATAAAAGGAGAATCCCCGCTATTATCTTGCAAATTAATGTCTACCCCTTCATCAATAAAATAATTATAAATAGCAATATTTTCGCCACTGTAAGCAATGGAATGCAAAGGATTTCTACCTTTATTATCTACGACATTTATTTTAGCACCTAAATTTTCTAAAGATTTATAGGTCTCTAACGTATTCTTTTGTCTCCGCAAACCTTGGCTTGCAAAAACCATGGAATTATCCCCAATTTTTGCGCCATTTTTTAGAAGCAGTTTTAAAAATGAAATATTGCCGCCTTTAGAAGCGTATTCAAAAATACCATTGCCAGCGTCATCTCTATCTTGCAAAGAAGCGCCGTTTGAAGTTAAATATTCAATTAAACCCAAATCTTTGGTATAAGGAGCTATTAATAAGAGGGCATTTGCGCCACTATGATTCTTTTCTGTTTTTATATTTGCACCCATTTTGAATAAGTATTCGTACAATTTTTTATTTAATTGACCAGTGGTTGCTGTAAAGTTTAAAACGGTATTTCCGTGACTATCTATCAAGTCCGTTTTTGCACCCTCAGCAACGAGGTATTTCATCAGTTCTAAATTATTACTATAGGAAGCCCAAAAAATATAAGTTCTAGCATCGTGGGTTCTTTTATTTACACCATTTCCTTTTTTTGATAGCAAATATTTGATGGTTTTATTATCCGTTTTTTCTAAAATGGCATAAACGACACCATCAAAAGCGTAGCGATTTAATTCAGATACATTGTTACCCTCCGTTATTTTTTTATCAATAGTTTTAATGTTAGGATTTGTTTTCCAGAAATCTCTACTATGAAAAATATTCTTTTGCTGTGCAGTTATCGTTATGCTAAAGAAGAATAATAAAAGTGCAATTTGTTTAAAATAGGTCATTTTTTATTTTTTCACGAATGATTCAATAATGGTATTCATTTCATCTTCTTCTTTGATTTCATCAGAAAATAAATGCTTGTATAAGGGCTTATTATCTACTTTAGTGGCTAGGGTTAAATCTATATTTCTGCTAAAAATTTCGTCCCATTTATTTCTTACTGATTGCCATTTGTCAGTATGTGTAGTCCACCATTCTTTGGCAACATTACATCTACTATCAGCAACTTTTTTATACACATTATAGCCTTTTTCATTCGCGATAATTACGTCTTTACCATCAGTTCTTAAAATTTTACTGTTATCTTGGTCATGAATCCATCCAGCATCGGTAATTTGATGTCTATTTCCCCTCATGGTAATGTTATAATCGTTTCTTTTTGTGTACTCTCTTCTTGGAAGGGGGGCGGCCGTTGTGCTTTCCCAGTAGCTTTTTCCATCTACATGAACCCAAGTACCTGAACCTTCGTAACGTGGACTATC
>LAQA01000042.1:0-11609 GCA_000981625.1 Flavobacteriaceae bacterium ASP10-09a | reverse complement strand
AGTTAGCATCTTTACTATAATTAAAAGTTTCTGCAAAGTTGAAGGTTACTTCAAAACAACCACACATTTTTTTAATGGCTGTTTGGTCTTTTGTTTTTTTGCTTTGTGCATTTGTGTAGATAGTTATAAAAAGTAATAAACTTCCCAATAATAATTTTTTCATAGTTAGATGTTTTAGAGATAAATTTTTTTTACAAAAATATAATATTTATTTAGATTGAATTAAAATAAGGGTATATATTTGTAGAAAATTATTATGAATGTTTCTAAATAGAATTTTAACGATACTTTTTTTTAGTATTTCATTTACCTTTTTTTGTCAAAAGAAAGAGGTGAAAAAAGATTCTGTAAAAATAAATGAGTTAAGCGAAGTTGTAATTACTGCAAAAAGAGCCGTTAGGCAATTATCTTCTTTGCCTATGCATGTAACCTTAACTTTTAAAGAACAAATTCAGAAAACAGTGTCAACAATTTTAAAAGATATTTTGATAGATTAAATAGGTTTTAATTTTGTAACAGATTAAAGTGGATTTACATGGGTTCAGATGCAAACTTTAAACAAGATGTAACAGATGCTTTGGCTACTGGAAGTGGAAATGTTTGGTATACTTACAATCCGCAAGTAAATTAAATTAGTGCTATTACAGGAAAAGTAGTATTTCTTAAAACAAATGTTGGTTATTACGTAAAAATGGAAATCATTAGCTATTATAAAGATTTAGAAGCTTCTAACCCAGCAAACGAAAGGTTTAATACATTTAATTATGTGTATAATCCTAATTTAGGGGATAAGAGTTTAGAATAGTATTTATTTGAGTTTTTTTGTTTTAAAAGTCACTTAAATGAAAGTTTAGGTGGCTTTTTTAATTATCAATTTCCACGATATTTAATATTTGCATTACACAACCGAGTTATTTCTATAATTCGGTTTTTTCTTATGGTTTGTGTTTTAGTTTGATGTAACCAATACAAACAGTTTTTTCTATAGCTTGGTGCAAAAATTTGATAGTTAGTGAAAGTAGTTTTGTTTTATCAAACGATTGTTGTAATTCTTCTGGGATAATACCTTTATCAATACTATCTAAAGCAGATTAAGAAACATTTTGTTCTGACTTTTTTGACATTATCTCCAAATTTTATTTGGAAAAACAACTACACTTTCGTGTCCGTTTTCTCCAACTGCAGCAACCCCAAAAAAGAAATTATCAATTACAATTCCTTCTAAAGTAAATTCGGTAGTTTCTACATATCTAGAATTGTCCCAAGTAGGAGAAGTCGTATCTCTCCAATATATTTTATACCCTTTAGCACCCGCAACTGTATTCCATTTTAATTTTACGGATGCTTGAACAATTCCACCAATTGCAACCTCTTTAGGACTTGGTGGAGCAGAAGCTAACCCTGCCATTGTTATGGAGTTGACAGCAGTTAGTTTTTTAGCGTATTCAAAATTTACATGTTCAAAAGTATCTCCATAATTAATACCCTTTTCTGTTCTAATATCTTGATGTTGTTGTGTGTAGTTTTCATGCGCTTCCATAATTCTAATTCCTGGAAAACCTAAATCGTTAAAAGGTCTGTGATGTCCACCACGTCCAAAACGGTCTAATCTATAAATCATCATTGGATTCATTTCTGGCATATATGTTTTTGTCATTTTATGAGTATATCTTGCCAATTGACGAGAAATACCATCAACTTCACCACCGTAAAAACGACGCATATTTCTTTGTTTTTTTGTCTCGTTAGCAGGAACTGGCTCAGAGAAAATTCTAAAAGCACGATTATCTATAACTCCATCTACACCCGTAATATTCCCAATCATGTCATTATTTAAAATCCCAATAATTTCCCAACCTTTTTCTTTGGCATATTTTGCGAGTCCTGCACCACCAAAAAGTCCCTGTTCTTCACCAGAAAGACCTACGTAAATAATACTACTTTCAAATTTATAATTGCTTAGAACTCTTGCGGCTTCAATAGTTCCTGCCATTCCTGAAGCATTATCATTTGCACCTGGAGCATCTGTTGTATAATCCATCGTATCACTTGCACGAGAATCAATGTCTCCACTCATAATAACATATCTATTAGGGTATTTTGTTCCCTTTTGAATCGCAACTACATTAACAATCCATGCATCATGCGGCACTCTGTTGTTGCCCTCTTTAGTAACAAAGTCTTTTTGATAAAATACATCGATACAAGTATCGCAATTTTTAGAAATGTTTTCGAATTCAGATTTTATCCAACGTCTTGCAGCGCCAATTCCATGAGTAGCAGAAATCGTGTCAGAAAATGTATTTCTTGTGCCAAATTCAGTGAGCGTTTTTATATCTGTTTTAATATTTTGTGAAGAAACAGTATTTATAATATCGTAAATTTTTGAATCTGTTTGTGCGTTAATTGAAATAGTAATCAATAGACATAGGAGGGTGATTTTATTCATTGGAATATATTTTCTTTAAAGATACAGCCTTTTTAAAAAGAAAAAAACCACTTCAATAAAAATTGAAATGGTTTAAAAGAACTGTGGTTTTGATGTATTACTCTTTGTCTAACTGTTTTGTTAATGAAAAGCCAACAAATAAACCAATACCTGCCATTAAGAAAATTGTGCCAGGATAGGCTACATCTTCATCAACACCCATACTATAATGTAATATTGATGCTATAAAAATACCTATTCCTATTCCCATTAATAAAACGGATAGGTTTAAGACAAATACTTTCCAAAAAGGTGCTGCATTTTTTGCATGCCTTTTCATGAAAATACTAGCATCTGCTCCTTTTTCGATCAATGCTAAACGTTCTTTATTCCTTGTTGAAAAGAATAAATAAAATACTCCAAAGATTGCACCAAATATTATTGGTATGATAATTAATTCTGAATCCATAATTGTTTATTTTAAAATGATTAATTTTATTGTGTTTGTAGCTTTGACGCTGCTATTTAAATAAAGGTTACAAAAAACATGAAAAACTTGTATTTAATTTAGAAAAATAGAAAAAAAATAACAAAGGTTTGCGAAAAATTTTGAAGTTATGTTTTTACCTTTATATGTATTGTGTGAATTATGATGACGTGCTAAAATTTAAACTACAGTAATTAATGGAAGTAGTATAAAAAAAGTATTAAAAAGTGTAACCTAATATTAGTTGCATCAGTCAAACAGAAAATGACGACAACGAACGACCAACTATATATTAATAAAGTCATCAATGGAGATATAAATGCGTTTGCATATCTTGTTGATGCGTATAAAAAGATGGTGTTTAGTTTGGCATTTAAAATGACAAAGAATAGGGGAGAAGCAGAAGAGGTTTGTCAAGATACATTCATAAAAGCATATACAAATTTAAATAAGTTTAAAGGAGATTCTAAATTTAGTACATGGTTGTATCGAATCGCGTATCATGCATGTTTAGATACTATTAAAAAAAATAAAAATCATAATAACTCGTTAGAAATAAACGAAATTACTTTCAATCAAATTCAATCTGTAAATACTATTTTACAAGGTATAGAAAGAAAAGAAAGAGCGAAGATGATCAATGATTGTTTATTGGAATTACAAGATGAAGAACGTTCTTTAATTTGGATGTTCTATTTTGATGAGTTAAGTTTGAAAGAAATTATAGCAGTAACAGAAATATCTGAAGCCAATTTAAAAGTAAAATTACATAGAGCAAGAAAAAAATTATTAGGGATTGTAAAAGAAAATGCAGCACCAGAACTTATTAGTCATTATGGAAGAAAATAAAAATAGTCACGAATTAGATGCTTTTGTAAAAAAGTATGTAAAAGAAATTCATACTGAAAGTCCGTCAAAAGATTTTACAGCTTCTTTAATGAGTAAAATTGTAGTAGAACATCAAAAAAGTATTTTTACTACAAGCGCATTGATTTCTAAAAAAGGATGGTTTCTAATTCTTTTATTAGTTTTGGCGTTAATTTTTATTCCTTTTGAATCTCCAGAAAAAAGTTTGATAAATTTTCCTGAGTTAGATTTGTCTTTCTTTGATAAAATTCAACTTCCCAGTTTTTCAGTTTCTAATACCGTTTTATATGCTGTCTTTTTCTTTGGATTGATGTTTATGGCACAAGTTGTTTTCTTAAAAAATCATTTTAACAAACGATTTAAATAATTACATAAAGGTGACTAAAGCAATCTTGCTAATTTATTATCAAATAGATGCAATTTTACATCTTAACTATAGAGTTTAAAACAAGCGCCAATATCTCTTTCGTCGCACCCGTTAAATTACTCTTAAACAAAATATTATTCTGACACTTCTGCAACTAACGCTAATTTTGTTCCATCAGAGTTTACTGTGATTCTAGAAATATTGTTGATATTTTTATCCGTAAAACTAAAAAGTATAGTTGCCTGTTTGTCTTTTTTTGGATTGAATTTATAAATTAAGTTTCCTCTAGAAATTAATAAAACTCCATTTGGTAACCAGGTAACATCTTCTTCTAGTTTTAGTGATGTAATCGTTTTTATCTCTCTTGTTGCGGGGTTTAGAGATTTTAATAACCAAGAATCCTTGTTTTCTTTGCTAATAAAGCTCATTAAATTTGTATTCGGAATTCGATGTACAGAACGCCCAACATTTTTTGCAACAGAAAGGTTTGTTTCCTTCTTTAAATCGCAAATAAACAACTCTAATGAATCATTTACGATAGAGACGGCTATTACCGTGTTTTTATCAAACCAGTTTGGATACGCAACTTTTAAATCAGTAATAATTTCTGTATTTTTTTTAGATGTATAATTATATTTGTAAAAACGTTGTAAACCATCAGTATCTAAACGGACAGCAGAAATATGATCAGAGTTTGGAATTCTTTGGGGCGAATATTCTCCGCCGTTTTTTGTGTTTGATTTTAGTTCATTTTTACCAGTAACTAAGTTGTGTAAAATAATTTCTGTATTCCCGTTTTTATTGGAAGCAAATAAAATTTCTTGATCAGTATAAAAAAAAGGCTGACTGTCATAACCTTTGTTGTTAGAAATGTTTTTTCCGTTTTTTAAAAGATATTTTTCACCACTCTTTTCAATATCAAAAACATGAACTTCTGTGTTTTTTTGTGAATATGTAAATGCGGTTAATAATAGAAAAATAAACGTTAAATATCTCATTTATCAGTTGTTAGTTTTATTTTTTTATTAAAAGGAATATTTAATTGATATAAAATATCTTGATCTTTTGTGCTATCTAATAAATCCAAGCCAAAGGTTACTTTTTTAGGATCATCATACGTTAGTGTTCCAAAAATACGATCCCAAAAAGAAAAGATATTTCCAAAGTTAGTGTCTGTCCAAGGCATTTCGAAATGATGATGAAACTTGTGCATGTTAGGGGTTACAAATACAAGGCTCAATATTTTATCAATTGTTTTCGGCATGTAAAAATTGGCATGAGTAAAATAGGCGAAAAAGACAGTTACCATTCTATAAAAAAGATAATAAGCAAGCGGAATTCCAAAGAGCACGATAACTAATAAAGCAAAAACTTCTCTCATTAAATAATCTCCTGGATGATGCCTAGTTGCACTGGTTGCATCTACATTCGTGTCACTATGATGCACCATGTGAAAACGCCACATAAAAGGAATTTTATGCAACAAATAATGGACTATATATTGTGCAGAAAAATCTAACGCCAAAACAGCAATTAACAATTCTACCCCAATTGGTAAATCTATTAAGTACAAGAGACCAAATTCATTAGAATTTAGCCAAATAAAAATACCTAAAGTTAAGATTCCAAAGAGTAAATTTATGCTTAAGTCCATCGCAAGAAAAACCATATTTACACCTGCATGTTTCCATTTTTTGTAATTAAATTTTACTAGGGGGGTAATTAACTCTACAATCCAATTTGCAGAAATACAGATTAAAATCCATACTAATTTTTGCCATGAAGGCATTGATTCAAAGAAGTTTAAAAAGCTATCCATTTCTAAAATTTAAATTAAAGAGTTGTAATATACAGAATTTTTAATTTAAGTTTTAAACGGTAAAACTAAAACTCTAAATATAGAATATGATTAGGATTATAATGTGTTTCTGAAATTTTAAAATCATATTTTCCAACTTTCACAAATCCCATTTTTTGATAAAATTTGAGGGCTTTTTTATTTTCGGTCCAAACTGCTAACCAAATTCCTTTTTGATTATTTTGTTTAGACAATTCTACATTAAAATTGAATAATTCTTTACCTAAATTAAATCCGTAGAATTCTTCTAATAAATACAACCTGCTCATTAGAGCAACGTTTTTATAAGAAATGTTTTCGTTTTTTGAGTTTAAAATTATTTTAGAATATCCGGCAATTTTATCATCATGATAAATTAAAAAATAGTAATTTTTTATATTTTCTAACTCTTTGATAAAGTTTTCTTCACTAAAGTTTAAACTCGTATAAGTGTGGACATCTTCTTTTGATGCTGAATGACCGTGAGCAGGTAAAAAAGATTCTCTGCTAATTTTTGATAAAAGTTTAGCATCCTTAATTGTGGCTTTTATTATTTGATGCAATTTTGTGTTTTTTAATTCTAGGAAGAAACTAGATGATTAATACCAGCGTTTCTTATTCTTTTTAGAAGCTTCAGATTTTCTCCCTTTTTTATTCTTACTAACGGTATTTGGTTGTAATTTTTTATGTTTTGGTTTGTTGATGATATATGGATGATCAACAATAACTTTAATTGTTTTTTCAATTAAAGCTTCAATCGTTTTGATGTAGGCATTTTCATCAGGAGAACAAAAAGAGAATGCAATTCCAGATTTACCAGCTCTACCTGTTCTACCAATTCTGTGAACATACGTTTCAGGTACATTAGAGATATCAAAGTTAATAATTGCATCTACATTTGTAATATCAATTCCACGCGCAGCAACATCTGTAGCAATTAAAATATTCGCTTTTTTATCTTTAAAATCTTCAATAGCTTTATTTCTGATTGATTGTGATTTATCTCCATGAATACTTGTTACTTTATAATCATTTTTAAGTAACGATTCTTCTAATTTATCAACACCAATTTTTGTGCGTCTAAAAATGATGATTTTTCCATTGATGGTGTTTCTCAATAAATGCAAACACAAATCTGTTTTGTTCTTTTTTGGAAGATAATATAATAACTGGCCAATATTTTTTGCTGTAGTTTCTTCTGGATTTATTTCTACTTTAACAGGTTTATAGAGCATTGTTTTTGCTAACTCATCTATTTTTTCTGGAATTGTAGCCGAGAAAAGTAAGGTTTGTTTTTTCTTAGGACATAAACGTTCTATTTTTTTTACGTCGTTTATAAAACCCATATCCAACATTAAATCAGCTTCATCTAATACAAATATTTCAATAGCACTTAAATCTATGAATCCTTGTAAATAAAGATCAATTAACCTTCCAGGAGTTGCAATTAAAATATCTACACCATGTGCTAAAATCTCTTTTTGAGGTTCTAGAGAAACACCACCAAAAACTGCTGCAGTTGTTAAATTTGTGAATTTGCTATAGGTTTTAAAGTTTTCTAAAATTTGTATTGCTAACTCACGAGTAGGGGTAACAATCAATGATTTTATCTCTTTACCTTCTTCATCTTTTAAACCTTGTTTATCAAACAACATTTGAATAATTGGCAACGCAAAAGCAGCTGTTTTTCCTGTACCCGTTTGTGCAGAAACAATTACGTTCTTTTTTGCTAGAACTAAAGGAATTGCTTTTTCTTGTACTAACGTTGGTGTGTGATATCTTTCTTCAGCAACTGCTTTTAAGATAGATTTATGGAAAGGAAATTCAGAAAACTGCATTGAATATTTTTAATGCAAAGGTAGTTTAAATGCAACGATAGTTTTTGATGAATTTTGCATTTAAAAATTAGATTTTATAAGTAATGGATCCTTTAGTTTACTTTGTATTTTAAGATTCGACAAGAATATTTATATCAATTTATAAGCTAGAACCTTTTGTTTTTAAGACTCTTTTTTCCTTTTCAGCTTCCATATCTTTATAACGACCTATTGCTAATCCTATCAACATTCCCATTGCTAAACCAAGTGAATTTCCAGAGGCACCAAAACTATTTCCAATAGCAACTCCAAAACACATACCTAAACTCATTCCGATAGCAGTATAGTAACCTTCTGATATCAATGAAAATTCAGCTTTTAAAAATTCTTTGAAAACATTTAATTGTTTGCTATAATATCTTCGCTTATTTTTTGGATTTGATTTTAATGCAAAAGTTTTAAGCTCATTTTCAATAAGGGATACTTGTCCTTCAGATAATTTTCTATTTTGTAAATTAGTTAGGATCGTAATAAACCCTTTATAAACCCGTATTTCTCGTTTACGATCTGTTTGCTTTAATAATTTTTCAAAAAACTGAGTTGTTTCTGTAATCGTCATAATTTTAATCTTTATTTAATTAGTGTCCAAAATCAGATAATATTACACTTTAATAGAAAAATAATTATTTGAGTCGCTGTTTTGGGGTTTTCGATTGTTTTATTCAGTTCTTAAATCTTCCATGTCAGAAATTAATTCTGCTATTTTTTTTAAGAGACCTCCATAAACTATTTTTAAATCTAGTTTATAAATTCGTCCACCAAAAATCGCTAATAAGATGATGATTACGAACATTGAAGCCATCCAGTAAATTGGCATTCCATAGATCATATCAGGTTGATAATTACCCAGTATTCTATTTGAAGTTTCACGAATATCATTTGAAAACCAAAATCCAGAAACCATCGCAATAAAAACATAAGGATAAATATAACTTGACATTTTTACATTAATCGCAATTTGTTCTTGCATCCAAGTATCAAAAGATTTTAGGTATTGATAACTACTTACGTTCTTATCTATTTTATCTAAACCTTTCAATAGGCGTTTATTTATAATAACTATTACATTAAAGAGGATGAACATCATGATTCCCATAACTGGAATTTTCACAAAAAAGGAAACTGGTAAAACCACAAAAGAAAAGACTACAAGTGCATTTAGGTTTATTTTAAACATCCTTTTAAATTTATCTATAATATGGATAGATTTTTTATTGTAAAGGTTGTTTAACTTTGGTACTACCATCGCATTTTTTTGCAAAAAACCTTCTTTCCAAATTGACTCAATTGATTTTTCCATCTAATATTTTTTTTAATCGTTCTTTAATTCTGATCACTCGTACAGCAATGTTATTTGGTGTCGTTCCAATTATCTCTGCAATTTCCTTGTTTGGCTTTTCTTCTAAATAGAGTAAAATAACAGCTCTATCAATTTCTGATAATCGTTTAATAGCTTCATATAATAAACCCAAGTTTTCATTAGAAAAGGCCGTGTTTTCTTCCCCTTCTTCTGTGTGATCTATAGCATCACTATTGAAGAATTGGCGTGTCTTTTTCTTTTTTCTAATTAAAGTTAAACAGATGTTTAATGAGAGTCTATATATCCAAGTAGACCATTTAGAATCGCCACGAAACTGGTCTTTACTTCTCCAAATTTGCAAACAGACTTCCTGATAATAATCCTCAAAATCTTCTTGAGAATCAGTATATGCTCTACAAATTTTTATAATTATACCTGAATAAGGTAAAATTGATACTGTATAAAAGTCGCTACTCAATGCTTGCTTTTTAAGGTTAGTGGCAGAAGTTTCTAATTATTACACTTTTTTAATATTTTTTTTTAATTCAGTTGTGAATTCAATACTTTTTGATGGTTTCGATGAAGGTATAAATTGATAAATCAGATTTAAGACTAAAGAGATTTAAGTGCTATTTAGTTTAGTATTTTTTCTTTACTTGCTCCAAGCCAATGTTCTAAAAAAGAATCAAAAGTAAAAATTAAAACGATAATTATAATCGTAATTCCAAAAGTAATGAGTCTTCTTTTTATAGGAACGTTGGGTTTTGCTTTAAAATCAGTCAGTCTTTTGATTATATCAATAATCCTTTCTTTATTAAAAAACAGAATTAAAAACAACATCAAAGTAATGATAATAGCGTTTGCTAAAGCAGGATATACATCAAGAAAAATAAGATCGAATAGTATTATGTTTCCCATTATTGGTATTAATATAAATACACCTATAAGCTTCGTTTTATTCCATAAAAGAAACCAAGCAGCTAAAAGCTGTAAGAAACCAATGAAAAATATATATAGATAAGAATGCCCCATAAAGGTCCAAGCTAACGAAAATCCACTTGCGTCTCCTAGTGTAGTATTGGCAACTTCAGCAGGCAATTTTCCATTCATATAAAATTGTCCTCCAAGCAATTTTGATGTCGCATAAATAGTAAGAATAATAAATACACACTGACGTAATACAAGTTCAAATATTTCTTTTAAGTTTGATTTATTCATGAATTTGGTATTCGATTATTAGTGTGTTATAATAGGCTTGATGTTGCTTGTTTTTAGCTTAAAATTGAAACCCAAATATTTAAAGCACTAAACTTAGTAAATATAAATTGAAGAGAAAACCGGAGATGATTTTGGTAAGTTAGGATAGAACTAGAAATTAATTTATACAATTTTGTAATTTGTAGCGCTATCCGTTTTAATTTTTAAATCTGCTATGATTGGAAAAATCAGAATAGCTTTCAGTTTCGTTATAACTATTCTTTTTTAGATTTTTTTAGTCTCTTTTCTTCTTTCTTTTCTTTTGGAGTTTTTGTGGATTCTTTTTTTACACTTCTCCTTGAATCTTTACCTTTTGCCATGATATTATTTATTAAATAGTTGTTTTTATGTTCCTTCTTTTAATCGTTAAAAACCGTTCTGTTTTAATACTGAATCAAATTCAGTACAAATGATTTAAATCAGAAGTTAAACGAAGTTAGTGCTTTTTTAAGATAGTCAAACAAAAAACCTCCTTGTTTTCACAAGGAGGTTTTGGTTTTTTTGCTTCAAAAATTATTAGATCAATCCTTTTTATCTTGTTGCTCTATGCGATGCTGATTTCCAAAAAGAGATGTGTCTTCTTCGTTTATAGAATTAGATATCCCAAGCATAAATGCAGTTATAATTAATAAGGTTTTTCTTTTTAGCCAATATATTGGATGTCTAGATTTTTCTAAACGATTGTTTTTTTTCTGTTTATACATGTTAATAATGATAAATGATTAGACATTATTTTTATCATTTGTTGCTTTTCAGCATTTGCCAAGAACAGAAGTGTAGTTCTAGGCGATGTATAAATAGGAAATTGAATTACTAGAAGTAATCTTATTAATTAAGAAAGTATGTTGATTATTAAGTGAAGCAATTTTTTGATACAATTGCTTTTGTAGTTTTATAGTAAGTATAGTTTGTTTTTGAAAAGCATTTTTTTGAAGAATACTTGGAAAGAAAAAAGCTAGAAAACTATTGGCAGATAACGTTTTATTAAAGACAACATGTTTTGTGTTTCTAGTATTAAAACGCTTCTTCTTAATACTTTTAGAAGATTGATAATAATTAAAAGTACTTTCTTGTGAATAAATAGGAGATTCTGCAACAGAAAGAAAGAACACCAATAGAAAAACAAAAAGATGTTTTAGTCGCATTATATACCTGTTTTATTCTTTTAGTTAAAACCTCTCTGTTTTCA
>LAQA01000041.1:242-37561 GCA_000981625.1 Flavobacteriaceae bacterium ASP10-09a | reverse complement strand
AGGTGAAGATCTTTAATATATAGTATTTATTATAAACTGATATTGAAAAAGAGAAAATTACTTATACTTATACTTATATGTTTTAATTTATTACAGATTAAAGCTTATGATTTTAACAAAAGAGAAGCCTTAAGTTTTAAGGCTTCTCTTTTGTTATTTCAGGAAATTGATAGTATTGGTTTAAAAGAATTTTCAAGAATTGAAAAACTCTTTAATGAAAATAAATATACAGAATCTTTAGATGGGGCTCTTAATTTATTAAAGAAAGAAATAAATAATGAGGCTAGATCTCAAACAACGTATTTAATAGCTGAAATTTATAGAAAAAACAATAATAATTCCAAGTCTATTACTTATTATAGAAAGTCTTTAAAGTTATTATTAGAAAATAAATCAAATTTAAAAGATTCTAAATTTTTAAAATTTAAGAGTATTAAAATCATAAATGTCTATTTAAAATTAGGAAATAGGTATTTAAGAGAGGAACAAATAGATTCTGCAAAATATTATTATAATAAAACACTTTCTGTTGATGCCTTAAATGAAAAGGCTCTTTCTTATCAAGCAAGTGCTTCAACAAATCTATCAGGTTTGTATATGAAAGATTCTTTATATGATTTAGCTAAAGATTTTGCAGTTAGAGCTATTAAAATACATAAAAAAAGAAATAATAAAGTTTCTGAAGCTGCAGCAAAAAATATTTTGGCGAGTATTTTTTTAGAACAAAACAACTATAAAGAAGCTAAGAAAAGTTACAAAGAGGCTTTAAGTTTAATCAAAAACGAAAAAGGGGATAGAGCTTTAAGAGTTAGGGAAAGGTTATATTATAATTTATCTTACAATTTATATAAATTAAAAGATTACGAAGCTTTTGATTATCAAGAGCAATCTTATTTTATAAAAGATAGTTTACGAGATCGAGAAGTAAGGAGACTCATTGAGGAGCTTGGGCTCAAGTATGATTTTGATTCAAAAAAAGAGCTACTAGAGCAACAGCAACAAGTAAAGTTGTTTAAAGAGAAAGATAAAGTTAGAACCACTGTTGTAATTGGTATTTTTCTTCTTATTGTACTGCTATTTGTTATAGGTTATTATAATTTTCGCCAAAAGAATCTTGAACTAAAGCTCACACAATCAGAGTTGTTACAAAATCAAAATTTAGATAAACTTAAATCTGAAACTCAAGCAAGAGTCTTAGATGCTATTCTTAATGGAAGAGAATCCGAAAGAAAAGAAATTGCAGAAACCTTGCACGATAGTGTTAGTGCTTTGTTATCATCTGCCAACTTACACCTTCAAGCAACTAAAAAACAGTTTGATAATGGTGTGCCTATAGAAGTTCTAAAAACTCAAAAAATTATTACAGAAGCATCTCAAAAAATTAGAGATTTGTCTCATACTTTAGTTTCTTCAGTCTTATTAAAATTTGGATTGAATTTTGCAATTAGAGACATTGCAGAAAAATATTCTAATTCAGAACTTTGGTTAGATACAGAAATAGAAGGATTAAGAAGGTATGATCAAAAATTTGAAATTAAAACGTATAATATTATTCAGGAATTTGTAAATAATATTTTAAAGCATAGTAAAGCAAGTAATGCAGTAATTAAACTAAAGGAGAAAGATGGTCAAATTCTAGTTCAAGTTTCTGACGATGGAGTTGGTTTTGATCAAACTAAAATAGCAACAAAAGATGGTTTAGGAATCAATCAAATTGAAGCAAGAATTCATATGATGAGAGGTAAACTTAGTATAATCTCTTACAAAGGAGAAGGAACTCAAATTAAAGTAGAATTACCAATTCAAGAAAAAGAAGTAACTAACCTCTTTTAGCTAATTCAATAATTTCTAAATTCTTTATTTCCCCCTTTTCTAATTGAAAACGAAGCATAGTTCTAATTTTATGAAATCCATGATTTCCTGCAGCCCCTGGGTTTAAATGCAATAATTTTAGTTTTTTATCAAACTGAACTTTTAAAATATGAGAATGACCAGAGATGAAAATTTTCGGTGTATTTTTAGCAATATCTTCTCTAATTCGTTGGTTATATCTATTGGGATATCCACCTATATGGGTTATCCATACAGATACATCTTCAATAGAAAACTTAGCGTCTAAAGGAAATTCACTTCTTGCATCCTCTCCATCAATATTTCCGAAAACAGCTCTTAAAGGTTTTAGTTTTTTTATAGTGTCAGTAACAGTTAAATTGCCAATATCACCTGCATGCCAAACTTCATCTGCTTGTTTTACAAATTTTAAAATTTGGTCATCAATATAACTATGAGTATCTGATAATAATAAGATTTTTTTCATGCTAAAAAAAAGTAAGAAAAGTTTAACTTCTCTTCAAGGATCAAATGTAATGATAACAAAATAAATTCCGTAATTTTGATCACTACAAAAATTATTATTCTTGAGGTATTTTATAGAACTTTCTTACAATGGAAAAAATTATCATGGTTGGCAAATCCAACCAGATGCTATTTCTGTGCAAGAAAAACTCAATGACGCAATAAGTACAATATTTCAAGAACAAATTAAAGTTGTTGGAGCAGGGAGAACTGATACAGGTGTACATGCATCTCAAATGTTTGCACATTTTGATATTGATAAAAATTTAAAAGAGGATGTTATTTTTAAATTGAACTCAATTTTACCCAATGATATTTCTGTTCAGAAAGTGTTTTTGGTGGATACTGAAAAGCATGTAAGGTTTGATGCAATTTCAAGAAGTTATGAATATAAAATCTGTTTGGGTAGAAATCCTTTTTCACTAGATTTTTCGTGGCAAATTCATTCTCAAGAACCAGATGTATACCTCATGAATGAAGCTGCAAAATTACTTTTAGAATACACTGATTTTCAGACTTTTTCTAAAGTAAAAACAGATGTTTATACTTTTAATTGTGATATTACAGAAGCTTTTTGGAAGTTAGAAGGAAGCGAATTAACGTTCCATATTTCAGCAAACAGGTTCCTTAGAAATATGGTTAGAGCTATTGTTGGTACTTTAGTAGATGTTGGCCTGGGGAAAATCTCTAAAGAAGATTTTAGAAGTATTATAGAAAGTAAAAATAGAGGAAATGCAGGCTTGTCGGTTCCTGCAAAGGGCTTGTTTTTAACAAAAATTAAATACTAAATTTTGACAGAAAAATCAGGAAATGCCTTTGATATGCAAATTTTTTCAAGACTTATGTCTTTTGCAAAACGCTATCGTTTGTATTTTTTTATAGCAGCTTCCTCTACCATCTTTTTAGCATTATTTTCTGTTTTATCACCTTATATTTTAATAAATACTGTAGATGATTATATCTTATCTAAAGATAAAGTAGGTCTGTTAAATTACACCTTATTAATGTTGGGTATTTTATTAATAGAAGTATTGCTTCAATTTACTTTTATCTACTTTGCAAATTGGGTAGGACAACATATTATTAGAGATATTAGAGCAAAAATATTTAGACATATTTTGCAATTTAAAATGACATATTTTGATAATAACTCTGTTGGAAAACTTGTAACAAGAGTCGTTTCTGATATAGAAACGATTGCAGCTTTTTTTAGCAATGGAGTGTTTACAATCTTAAGTGATATTCTTAAAATGTTCACTGTAACTATTGTAATGCTTATTTTAAATTGGAAATTAGCTTTAATTACTTTGGCTATTTTACCCATCCTAGTATACGCAACAAAATTGTTTCAAGTTGCTATAAAAGCTACTTTTCAGGAAGTAAGAAACCAAGTTGCAAACTTAAATAGCTTTGTACAAGAAAGAGTTACAGGAATGAAAATTGTGCAGCTATTTAATAGAGAAGATATCGAATATCAGAATTTTAAAGAAATAAATGATAAGCACAAAAAAGCACATGTAAAAACAATTTGGTATTATTCAGTTTTCTTCCCTATTGCAGAAATTTTATCATCTATTGGTATTGGATTAATTGTTTGGTTTGGTGGAGGACAAGCAATTCAAAATTCAGGAATTTCAGTTGGAATGATTATGGGTTTTATACAATATGCACAAATGTTGTTTAGACCTTTGCGTCAAATTGCTGATAAATTTAACCAATTACAAATGGGAATTGTTGCGGGAGAGCGTGTTTTTAAAGTAATTGATACACATAGTAGTATTGCTAAAAGTGGTACAATAAAAGCAGAGAGATTAAAAGGAGACATCAGTTTTAAAGAGGTTCGATTTAGTTATGTGAAAAATGAAGAAGTTTTAAAAGGAATTTCTTTGGATGTTAAAAGTGGACAAACTGTTGCTATTGTTGGTGCAACAGGTGCAGGAAAATCCACTATTATCAATTTAATAAATCGTTTTTACGAAATTGATAGTGGAACTATTTGTGTTGATGACATCTCTGTTGATGACTATACTTTAGAAAGTTTAAGAAATCAAGTTGCAATAGTTTTACAAGATGTGTTCTTGTTTTCAGACTCTATTTTGAATAACATCACACTAAAAAATGATGAAATTACTTTCGAAGAAGTAAAGAAAGCTGCTAAACAAATTGGGATCCATGATTTTATAATGACACTTCCTGGAGGTTACAATTATAATGTAAAAGAAAGAGGCGCAATGCTTTCATCAGGTCAAAGACAATTAATTGCTTTCCTTCGAGCTTATGTAAGTAAGCCAAGTATTTTAATTTTAGATGAAGCAACATCATCTGTCGATTCACATGCAGAGCAAATGATACAATATGCTACAGAAACGATTACAAAAGACAGAACTTCTATTGTAATTGCACACAGATTAGCAACTATAAAGCAAGCTGATAAAATTATTGTAATGGATAAAGGGTTGATTGTTGAAGAAGGTTCTCACCTAGAATTGTTAGAAAAAGAAAATGGGTATTATAAAAATTTATACGACAAACAGTTTAGCTTAGATCAGGCTTCATAAAGAGTAAGATTTATTAAATAAACAGTAAAAAGCGATTCCTTTTTTGTAGTTTATTCTTTACATCATGTCTTTCTTAAGTTTTTCGTTGAGTTCTTCAGGCGTAGAGTATAAAACAAATTCACCATCTTTTATATAAGAAATTTCTCCAGTTTCTTCGGAAACTAACAAACAAACTGCATCTGTTTTTTCACTAACGCCAATAGCAGATTTGTGCCTTAACCCAAACCTAGCAGGTATTTTTGTACTATCAGAAATTGGTAAAACAACCCTTGTTGCAACTACATAATTATCTCTAATAATTGTTGCTCCATCATGTAAAGGACTGTTTTTAAAGAATATACTTTCTAAAATAACTTCATTCACAAGGGCGTTCATAGCGTCTCCATTATTTATTAAAAAATCTAAACTATTTGTTCTTTCAATAACAATTAAAGCCCCAGTTTTAGTTTTAGACATATTATAACAAGCTCTTAAGATCTTATCTGTTTCAATTTCTGAACTAATTTCTGATTTCAAAAATTTCAGTTGATTTAAGAAATTCTTTTTGTTTGAAAAATTTGTAGTTCCGATCATTAACAAGAATTTTCTAATTTCTTGTTGAAAAACAATGATTAAGGCTATAACCCCTCCAGAAAGTAAGTAGCCTAGAATACCACTTAACATTTCCATATTTAAGGCTTGTGTAATTTTCCAAATTAAAAATATAAAAGCAATTCCTATAAAAATATTAATGGCTACAGTGCCTTTTAATAGTTTATAAATGTAGAAGAGTAGTGTTGCAACTAGTAAAATATCTAGTACATCTAAAAAAGAAAAAGGAATAAAATCTAACATAAAAAAATATACTGATTTAGGTAAAAGTACTAATAAATTTTGTGAGTACAATATCAGTTTTTTATTTCTGCATCAGAAAGTAAAAGAGGATATTTTTTACGAATTAATTTAATTTTTGCTGATATCAATTTGTCTTTATTATTCGATTTTTTAAAATCAGCGACAAAACTCACATAATTTTGTTGATACAATTTAACAGATAATCTATTTCTTAAGGTGGTATAGGCCGTATTTAAATTATCTAATACAGAAATGTAGGTCTTATAATTTGCATTTCTATCGGCATTTACAGAAATAAATGCTTTTGATGGATGATCAGAAGACGTAATAATTTGTTTTCCTTGACACCAATGACAAGGTTTTTTATTGATGTCGAAGCCTGCGCCATTGTCTATGAAATCCATTGCAATTTGTTTTAAATCCTTTAGTTGAACAATTTTTCCGTCGACAAATAATTCGTTTTTTAAATTGATGTTTACTTCTAAAATATTTTTTTCTTTGATAAGAATATTTTCTGTTATTTTTTGTTTTTCAGGAATTTTTCTTATAATTCCTGAATCTACATCCATAGTTGTAGTCACTAGAAAGAAGATCAATAATAAAAATGCGATGTCAGCCATTGAGCCAGTATTAATTTCTGGTGATTCTTTTCTACTCATAACATCTAGTTTTAAAAGTTCATAAATTAGATTTTTCTTCTTGATTAAAATCAAGCAGTTTTATAAAGTTTAGATAAGTTGACTTTTGCTATTAAGATCTAATTATACAAAAAGAATGCCAAAAATAACTGACTTTTTTTTGAGTTTTGTCATTACTGCTTTTTATATAAATGAAGTAAACTCTTAATTAAGTTGATTAGCACCTAAATAAGTATAGCCCTGATTGAAATGGGACATTTTTTTTATTTTTTATAAAAAAAAGATATAGTTTAGAGCAGTAAATAGCTTCTAAGAAGAAAGTTGATTTACAATTTTCACAGCTTCTACAGCTTCTTTTACATCGTGAACTCTAAGAATACTAGCACCATTTAAAAGGGCAATTGTATTTGCAGAAGTCGTGGCATTTAATGCTTCTTGTGCAGAAATATTCAGCGTTTTATATAACATCGATTTACGAGAAATTCCTGCTAATATAGGTGCATTTAAACTTTTAAAAAGGGATAGATTCTTTAATATTTCAAAATTATGATTGCTAGTTTTCCCAAAACCAAAACCAACATCAATAATAATATCATTGAGTTTTAGTTGATGTAATTTAAAAATTTGTTCAGTAAAAAACGAAATAATTTCTTGCGTAACATCTGTATAAATAGGATTTATTTGCATGTTTTGAGGTGTGCCTAACATGTGCATTAAAATATAAGGAACTTGAAAATCTGCAACAGTTTCAAACATTTTTTCGTCCATTTTACCTCCAGAAATATCATTGATAATTGCAGCTCCAGCATTAATGGTTTCTCTCGCCACTTTACTTCTAAAAGTATCTACAGAAATAATAATTTCAGGAAAGTTTTTTGTCAGTAATTTTATTACGGGCACAATTCGTTGGAGCTCTTTTTTTTCTGAAATATGTTTTGCTCCTGGTTTTGAAGAATACGCACCAACATCGATAAAAGTTGCCCCTTCAAAAAGCATTTTTTCAACTTGATTCAGGATTTCAGACTCATTTCTATATTTTCCTCCATCAAAAAAGGAATCTGTTGTAATATTTAAAATACCCATTACTTTTGGGGATGATAAGTCGACTAAAGTTTGATTGCAATTTATAGTCATTAACTTACAACTTTATTAATTACATGTGTGATTTCAGGTGCTTTGTAATTATTCATTTTATGTAGTAACTCATCAACAGATTTGTCAACTAATAACATGTCTCTATTCGTCTGTTTTAAGTATCCTTCTTCTACCATTTTATCTAGTTGAAGTAAAATTGCATCAAAAAAACCATTTACATTTAAAAGTCCGATAGGCTTTTGTTCGATATGTAACTGACCTAAAGTAAGTACTTCGAAAAGTTCGTCTAAAGTACCAAAACCTCCAGGAAGTGAAATATAACCATCTGCTAATTTGCTCATAATTACTTTACGATCACTCATGTTTTTGCAAACTATCATTTCTTCAACTCCAGAATGAATAACTTCTTCTTTTTCTAATAATTTAGGAATTACTCCGATAACATCGCCATCTTTCGCAACAATTGTATCAGAAAGCATACCCATCATTCCTATTTTTCCTCCTCCATAAACCAACCCAATTTCGTTATTTACAAAATAATTCCCAAGTTCAATAGCAGCCTCTTTGTAAACAGGATTAAAGCCTAGACTTGAGCCACAAAAAACAACAATTTTCTTCATCTTTAATAATTTATTTGGTTGATTAATTCTTTGTAAAAATAAATAAATTGCTTTTAAGAAAGTGTAAAAAAGCAAAAAAATAAAGACTAATTATATTGTATTTACTACTTTTACAAAGAGTTCAATAATCCTTTAAAAATAATTCAGTCTATGATTGTTTTTGAAGAAATAGTTTTTCGAAAAAATGCAAGATACCTCAAAAGAATATGATGCTGTAATTGAAGATTGCAGAAGTTTATTTATCAAAAAAATGTCTGATTATGGAAGTGCTTGGCGTATTTTACGTTTGCCCTCTTTAACAGATCAGATATTTATTAAGGCACAAAGAATTCGTCAGTTACAAGAAAATGAGGTGCGCAAAGTAGATGAAGGAGTAAAACCTGAGTTTATTGGTATTATCAATTATTCTATAATGGCGTTGATTCAGTTAGAAAAAGGGGTTGTTGAAAACCCGGACTTAGATACTGAAGCTGCAACAGTTATGTACGATAAACATAGTAAGATTACCAAAGAATTAATGATGGATAAAAACCATGATTATGGAGAAGCTTGGCGAGAAATGCGTGTTTCTAGTTTAACGGATTTAATTTTACAAAAACTATTACGCGTTAAACAAATTGAGGACAATAAAGGAAAAACATTAGTTTCTGAGGGTATAGATGCGAACTATCAAGACATGATTAATTATGCTGTTTTTGCGATGATTCACCTCGATAGTTAGAAGTTTTTAAAGTTTCAAAGGGGCTAATTGAAAATATTTTGTTACTGAGAATTAAGAATCAGTCTCTTCATTGTTTGGATTTTCTATTAAAATTAAGAGGAATAAAATTATCAAATAGTTTCAAAAACGCTGTCACAGAGATATAAATATATTGAAGAACATAATTATTTGCACATAAAATGATACAAAATTTCATCACCCAAATTTCAAGAATATTAGTAGGAGCCTTATTTATATTTTCAGGCTTTGTAAAACTGATTGACCCAATAGGTTCTAAGTACAAGTTTCAAGAATATTTTTCTGCGGATGTTTTAAATCTAGAGTTTTTAATTCCATATGCATTGCCATTTGCAATTCTATTAATTGTTGCAGAAATATTATTAGGAGTTATGATTTTAATCGGCTACAAACCCAAGTTTACAGTTTGGAGTTTGTTTTTCTTAACACTTGTTTTCTTGTTTTTAACCTGGTATTCAGCGTATTATAATAAAGTTACAGATTGTGGTTGTTTTGGAGATGCGATAAAACTATCAACTTGGGAGACTTTCTATAAAAATGTTATTTTAATTGCGTTAATTATCATTTTATTGATGAAAGTTAAACTTATTAAACCCATTTTTAATGGAAAAATTCCAAAAGTAATTACCCTGGTTTCTTTGGCTGGTTTTATGTTTATCGTTCAGCACGTGCTAACGCATTTACCAATGATCGACTTTAGAGCATATGCAGTTGGTAAGAATATTTCTGATGGAATGGAATATCCCGAAGATGGAAGTATTCCTCCTGTTCACGATTTTATGTTAGAGGATGCACAAGCAGATTTAGCACCAGAGTTGTTAAAGAAAGAAAAAGTAATGCTAGTAATTGTTTATAATTTAGATAAAATAGATGTAAAAGGATTTCCAGCAATTAAAGAAATTACGACAAAAGCAACCAAAAAGGGATACACTGTATATGGTGTTTCAGCATCATTTACAGATGATTTACTGATAGCTAAAGAAAAACACAATTTACCTTTTGACTTTTTGTTTTGTGACGAAACGACTTTAAAAACAATGATTAGAGCAAACCCAGGTGTAATCATTTTAAATAAAGGTACCATCACACAAAAGAAAAATTGGGTAGATATTGAAGATATAAAATTATAATGAAAAATTTATTACTTGTTTTTATTGGTGGTGGATTTGGTAGTGTTTTACGTTTTGTAATTGGAAAATGGTTAAACAATTCTGAAAATGGAATTCCTTACGGAACTTTTGTAGTCAATGTTTTAGGAAGCTTACTAATAGGTCTTATTCTAGGGTATGCTGTAAAAAATGATGCTTTAAGTCAAAATACTACATTGTTATTAGCAACAGGTTTTTGTGGCGGATTCACAACATTTTCAACTTTTGCTTATGAAAACCATATCTTTTTAAAATCAGGAGATTTTACTTCCTTTGCAATCTATACTATTGCCAGTTTTATAATTGGGTTTTTAGCCGTTTTTGCAGGAATGTATCTTGTTAAATTTATATAAAATTAAAATAATGAACGAAGTAGTTAGTTATCAATCAGAAGAGAATTATGCAATTATTACTATCAAAAACGGAAAAGCGAATGCGATTTCCCATGAAGTAATAGAAGGGTTAAATGCCAGTTTAGACAAAGCTGAACAAGAAAATAAGGTGGTAATTCTTACGGGACAAAATGGAATTTTCTCAGCGGGTTTCGATTTAAAAGTGATGACTAAATCACCTGAATCTGCCAAAGAATTAGTTACAAAAGGTTCTACGTTATCCTTAAGGATGTTGTCTTTCTCAAAACCAATTATAATCGCCTGTAATGGTCATGCTATTGCAAAAGGAGCATTTTTATTATTGTCTACTGATTATCGAATAGGGGTAGAAGGAGATTTTAAAATTGGTTTAAATGAAGTAATGATTGGAATGACGATGCACAATGCAGGGATTGCCATAGCAAATGCGCGTTTGTCTGAAGTGTATTTAAATAGAAGTGTAAACAATGCAGAAATATTTAACACTAAAGATGCTGTAAAAGCTGGTTTTTTAGACTTGATTGTCCCTGAAGATCATCTACTACCAAATGCAATTAAAGTAGCAGAGATGTTTTCTAAACTAAATAAAAAAGCACACGCTGAAACGAAGTTAAAAGTTAGAAAACCTCATTTAGATGCTTTAGTAAATGCGATTGAATTGGATTTAGCTGCAGATATTTCTATTGATTCATAGTTAGGTTTGTCATTCTGATAAAGAATGAGGAAGAATCTCACGGTGAGATCTCTCAATCGATAATTCTTCTTTTTTATATGAAATAAAATTTTTATTCTATTTTAAAATGAGGAATGACAGCACATTATATGATTTCTTGTTTTTTAGGCATATCAAAATATTTATAAACTAGGTTAGCCTTGGTTGTATTCGTTTGAATAACTGTTGATGTTTTGAAACTTTTTTAGGAAAAAAAGATAAAACGAAAAGTAGGAAATAGCCTCATAAACTAATGCTTCTCAAAAACTTTAATACCCGCTTTAATTTCAAGATCTAAATGATTTTTTCTTGGAGTTAAAGGACAAGAATATTTGTCATTATAAGCACAATAAGGATTGTAGGTGTTGTTGAAATTTAATTCAATAGTTCCATCCGCTTTTTCATCTGTAGTCATCGCATCCATATAACGTCCGCCGCCATAAGATTCATTTCCAGAAGTATCATCCGTAAAAGGCAAAAACAGGTAATCTTTGTATTCTTCATCACGTAAATCATCCTGGCTTTGGTAAATTGTTATTGCACAATCTTTACCTTTTAATTGGAAGTTTAAGACTCCATATTCTTTATACAATGGTTTCCGATCTGTGGTTGTTGCCATTTCAAAAGTGGGCGCGTTTGCTATTTTTGTCAATTTTGCAATGACAATAAAAGTTGAGTCAACTGGAAAAAAATCCAATCCTTTAAACTTTTTTAAATCCTTCTTCTTTAAGGGTGATTTTGTAGCGTCTTTGTAACTTGCATTTAATTTTTGCTGATATTCAGTATCCCCGATTAAAGGGCGTTTGTCTTGTGAATTACAGGCTACAATTAACAAAAAAGAGAAAAGTATTGTGATTTTTTTCATAATTGCAAAAGTATAAAATTACTTTGATGTTCTTTTTAAAATCAGAAAATGATTGTCCATTACATTCCCGGTTAAAATTAAATTATTAAAGGGTGCAGCAACCGTTGACGCAGACATATTTGTACCATCTTCCATATAAATTTGTTCAATAGAATACGCCCCTTTTTTAATGTATTTTATTTTTATGATTTCTGACGGAGAAGTTTCTTTATCCCCTTTTGCATAAGCAGCAAAATGTAATAAATTAGGATGAGCACCTATCCACAAATCTTTATTTTCATCAAATTCAATATTGTCAACTCCAGTTTTACAGTTGATGTCTTCGACAAAGATCAGCGTTCCATTTTTATTTTTTTGATACACTTTTACCAGAAATTTTCTTGGTGAAGCAACAAAAACTAGATTACGTTTAGCATCAAAATTAATACCATTTGCGTAGGCAATTCCATCAGCAACTTCCGTGTAATTTGTACCATCAAAATAGATGACATTAGAAACAGAAAGTCCAAGATAATCCTCAGCCAAACGTTGAATACCATCTTTATATTTGTGATCGTTTGTAAAATAAAACGTATTTTCATTTAACAAAACAATATCATTCGGACTGAATATTTTTTCGTTTTTTAATGTTTTTACATGAGTTAATTCTTGATCAACCAACCTAAAAATTTCAATAAACTCGCCTGATATTGTATGGTTGATCGCTGCAATTGTAGTTATACTATCTTTTTGAAATATAGAGATTCCGTGAGGAGCAAACGGTTTATTAAAATCTTTTGTTAAATGGATTGGTTTAAAATTATCCACTTTTAAATCTATATAATATAAGCCACCAAACTCTTGAGCTTTATTTGGTATTTTTTTTCTTGCAGTAGCTGAAATAATAGCAAAACTATCTTTTTTACTAATAGTAATATCCTCTGCTCCATCAATTTTTATTTTTTGAATAATCTGTCCTTCAAAATTGTTTTTGATGGTTTTAAAATAGCCCGTAGACATAAAAATATTACCTATAAATAATAACAGTAGAATAAGTACTGCGTATAAAATTCTTTTTTTAAAATTCATTTTATAAAAATACAACATTCAAATATCTTATAAAGATTTATCTTTTTTACAATAAAATTAAGATGAGAATTGTCATTACAGCTCTATCTCAATGATTGTTTATAAAGCATAAAAATCGCCCTTTAAGAGGTGTGTTGTATGTTTACTAAATGCCCAGCTTCATAGGTGAAAATGGTTAGTGAATTTAGGTTTGAATTTACTTAAAAGCGCATCGTGATTTTTGAATTCACATAAATCGCTATTTTATTTTTATGTATTGTATTCCTTAAAAAAGAAAAAGCAGTACAAAGTAAAATCCATAAATTTGATGGGTTTACTTATTTATAAAGTATAATAAATAAATACGAAATAAGCGATCAATAAAAGACAGCCATTTTTCCAGTTTAATAGATACCTTTTTGGTAAAAAAACCAAAGGTAAAATAATAAATGAGATTCCTAGCATCCAAAAAAGATCACTAGTTAACAATCTTTCATCTACAACATTAATAGGCGTTATCATAGAGGTAATACCTAAAACTGCTAAAATATTAAAGATATTAGATCCTATTAAATTACCAAGAGAAATTGATTTTTCCTTCTTAATTATTGCAATAATGGACGCTGCTAATTCTGGTACACTTGTACCTATAGAAACGATAGTAACTCCAATAACACGTTCTGTAACACCAAAATCTTTTGCCAAAGTTGTTGCACCTTTTATTAATAATTCTGAGCCTCCCCAAAGTCCTAGACCTCCTAAGACTAATAATAAAGCAATTTTAAATTTAGGTAAAGGTTCTTCATCTTCAGACAATTCATCAACAATAGGTTTTTTTTGAAACCGCAAAACAAATATTAAAAAGAAGATTAAAAAAGAAAACAAAACAATGCCTTCATATTGTGTAATAACTTTATCGTTAACTAAAAAAAAGTAAAGTAGGGCAGAGGCAACCATCATTATTGGCCAATCTGTTTTGTAAAAACTTTTTTGCACTTCCATATTACCTAGTATAAGGGTAATTCCTAAAACCAAACCTAAATTAGCAATATTAGAGCCAATAACGTTACCCAAAGCTAAATCTGGAGAGCCATTTAAAGCAGCGTTTATACTAACAATAAGTTCTGGAGCAGAAGTAGCGAAAGAAACCACAGTCATTCCAATAACAATTTTTGGAATATCTAATTTTAATGATAAAGCTACTGCCGACCTTAGTAGCCAGTTTCCACCTAGAACCAATAAAATTAAACCACTGATTATTAGTAAAAAATTCATCTATTTTAATTTTTTGCAAAGATACATTTTTATCACTTTATGAGAAATTAAATAAGCATAAGCCTTTTTTACCGTTTTAAAAGATGATTTTTCCTTTACTTTATTTAAAATGATAAAATATACCCTTTACTTGCTAACAGTATTTATTGTTTTATATTTAATGTTGTTATATAATATAACATTTTTGTAGTAAGTTGGTTTATTATTAAAACCTAATGTATCTTATTTGTTTTACATGTTAAATCAAATTAAAGAATCTTCTTGTTAATTTTTGGTAGATAGCAGGCATCCTTCTATATTGAAAGTACAATTGCGCAATTGACTTTAATTTATTAACTTTTTAAAACCATTTACTATGATCATTATTGCTTTAAAAATTATTGAAACCATTTCTGAAATTATAATTAATGCTTGTTTCTAAGCAAAACGAAGAACAACTATTTCTTGAACTAATTTAGTTGTTTATTTTTCATTAAATTTGATAAATAATCAAACCAAAATGAACACACAACTTTTTAAGGTATTGGCAAAAATTAATAAAGCCATTTTACCTTCTTTTACAAAAAAGCAGTTAGATATCTCTAAAGCATCAAAATTACAATTGGCTATTATTGGATGGAGAGCTTTTGTAACGATGAAATCACTTAAATAAAATATAAAATTATGTCAGAAGAATATACAAATGTGTTTACAGATAATTCTCTATTAGTAAATAGATTACATTCATTATTAAATGAGGTAGGAATTGATTCTAAAATATTAGACCGTGTTGAATCCGCTAGATTAGCGGGCTTTGGTGCTCCCATAAATTCAGTAGAATTATTTGTTCTAAATATCGATTTAGAAAAAGCACAACCAATTATAGAAACTTATAAAGAAAAAATAAACGCATAAAAAACAGAAATAGCCTTTCTAATTTAAAAAATGCTATTATATTTGCAGCCGTTTAAAGGCCCTGTGGCGCAATTGGATAGCGCATCTGACTACGAATCAGAAGGTTACAGGTTCGAATCTTGTCAGGGTCACAATTAAAACCAGTACTTTTCAATAATTTTTGGAAATACTGGTTTTTTATTTGCCCCTTATTTTCACTCTTTAAATAATAAGTTTCTGTTTTAGTCTTTTTTTCTTGCATTTAGATAATTGTGTAGGATTTTAGCTTTTCAGTACCAGACAATTTTAAACTTAAAAAAGCACCTTATCGGGTACTTTTTTTATTGTTATTCTCTTTTCATAAAAAGCGTGTCTAATTCCATTTCTTTTTGAAGCCAGCCTCTTAGTTCTTTTTCTTTTAGATTTAGGATACTATCCGATAGTTTTAAATTCCATTTAATCGTTGCAACAGAAATTGTATCGATCTTAATAAAATCTTTTGATGACAAAACATTAGCAAAACCAATGGCTTCTATATCCACATATCTAATTTTTGCATCTTTAGCAATTCTACTAAAAGCTATTGCTTTTTGATTTTTATTTAATGCGTCTTGTTCTATTCTCTGATTTAAAGAAGAAATTGTAATTTGTAAATCTGTAATTTGTTTTTGCAAACCATCTATAATGTTTTTACTCTCTTGTAATTCTTCACGTTTTTCTTTGTATGCTGTTGTAATTAATTCAAAACTTTTGGTATCACTGCCTTTTATTACTAACTTAAAGTCTTTTAAACTATGATAAGAAATATTACTATTTATTTCATTGCTCAAATCGTTATAAGTTGCATCTGTTATTTCATTAAAGAAATTAAGTTTTAACGTTTTTCTTTCAAGATTTGGATCATAATCTATCAAAGTTAAAGAAGCGTTATTTTTAATTTCAGTTTTAATAAAAACCTCAATCTGACTATTAATTCTACTTTCTTTAAATACATTAATAAATGTAAATATAGCAGGTATCATAACAGCTAATCCTACAATAGAAGCGATCGTTGCATACCGTTTTCTTTTGGCAGCATTTGCATATCTATGCATTGGAAAACTTAAGAGCTTCAAGACTATAAAAGCAGCTAAAGCAATAAAAATAGTATTGATCGTAAATAAATACATGGCTCCAAAAAAGTGAGAAAAATTTCCTTTTGCCAAACCATAACCAGCAGTACAAAGTGGAGGCATTAAAGCTGTGGCAATTGCTACACCAAAAATTACAGAAGCAATAGTCCCTTTTTTTGTTCTTGCGACCATTAAGGCTAATCCACCAAAGAAAGCTATTAACACATCTCTAATATCTGGTCTAACACGCCCTAATAACTCAGAAGTATCTTCACTTAAAGGAAAAAGGTAGAAGAACATAAAAGAGGCAAATAAACTTAACCCAATCATGGTTCCAAGGTTTGTTAACGATTTTTTAAAAGTATCTATATCGTTTAAGGCAAAAGACATTCCTATTCCAAGAATAGGTCCCATTAAAGGGGATATTAGCATTGCTCCAATTACAACTGCAGTTGAGTTTGCATTCAATCCTATTGACGCCACAAATATTGCGAAAATTAGAATCCAAGCAGTTGCTCCTTTTACAGAAATATCAGCTTTTATAGCCTCTATTGTAGCTTCATGGTCTGTATCGTCTCTAAAATCTAACAATTCTTTTAAATACTTTTTAACACTCAAAAATAACCCCTTAGCTTCAATTTTAACTTCATTTTTAGATTGCTCTACGGTATCTTCCTTTATATTATTTTCTTCCATCTCTTTTAATTAAAAACAACATGCGAAAGATACAATAAAGTGTTTTGATTTCTTATTTTAAATAAACAGCTTGAATTTTATTAATAATAATTGTATTTTTTGTGTTAATTTTCATGATTTAGTATCAATCAAATTTTCATATGAAGTATAAGTGGTTTGTGCTGTTCTTTTTTTTATTAAAGTGAATGCAATAAAAAGAAAAGTTATTTTTTCATTTGTTTGTTTTTAATTCCTGAATTTATGAAAATTTAAGTAGATTGCTTCTTCAAAATTTTAGATTTAAATGAAAAATGTTGTTATTACAGGTACTAGTAGAGGGATTGGTTTTGAATTAGCAAAAATGTTTGCTGATAAAGGACATCAAGTTTTAGCAATTTCTAGGAATACTAAGCCTTTATTAGTAATAAATCATAAAAATATCTCTGTTATTTCTGTTGATATTTCTAAAAATTCTGATGTTGAAAAAGTAACAAATTTTATCAAAAATAATTGGAAAAAAGTTGATATTTTAATCAATAATGCAGGAAAACTAATTAACAAACCGTTTACAGATTTAACTTCTAATGATTTTTTAGAAGTTTATAAAGTAAATGTTTTTGGGGTCGCAGAGTTGACTAAGAATTTAATTCCTTTTTTACAGAAAGGAAGTCATGTTGTAACGATTAGTTCTATGGGCGGTGTTCAAGGAAGTATGAAATTCCCTGGATTATCCGCATATTCATCTGCAAAAGGGGCTGTTATAACTTTGTCTGAATTGTTGGCTGAAGAATATAAAGAACAACAAATTGCATTTAATGTTTTAGCACTTGGAGCTGTGCAAACCGAAATGTTAGCAGAAGCTTTTCCTGATTATAAAGCACCACTCTCTGCGGAAGAAATGGCAAATTATATTTATGACTTTTCTTTAACAGGAAATAAATTTTATAATGGCAAAGTGTTACAAGTATCATCTACAACTCCCTAAATTTCTTGAATACAGATTATAAAAATTTCATTCCACTAAAAGCAATTCCTTTTGTTCAATTTTTAATTGATGAACATTCTTTTGATCTTTTAATTGTAAATCAAAGACAAACAAAGCATGGTGATTTTAGAAAACTTCCAGATGGTAGGTTTCAAATTACGGTTAATAACAACCTTAATACGTATCAATTTTTATTGACTTTAGTTCATGAAATTGCACATCATGTTACACACCAAAAATTTGGAAGAGTACAACCTCATGGTAAAGAATGGAAAATGGTATTTCAGCATATGATGTTGCCTTTTTTAAGGCCAGAAATTTATCCTTCCGAAATTTTGCCTTTTCTAGCTGCATATTTAAAAAATCCAAAAGCAAGTACAGATGCAGATGTAAACTTATCTCTAGTTTTAAAAGGGAATGTAGCAGAAACAGGAAAGAATTTTATTTTTGAAATTCCTTTTGGGAGCTTCTTTGAATTTAAAAATATCATTTATAAGAGAGGAAACAAACGTAGAACAAGATTTGAATGTTTAAATACGAATAACAAGAAAGTGTATTTATTTAATCAGAATGTAGAAGTAAAACAATACAATTCCTAAGTGCTTTAGTATCGTTAATAATTAATATTGGTTTTTTTAAAACATCAAATTTCATAATTAACCCTAAATAAGATATGTTAATCCTTATTCAGAGATAAGTAAGAATAATTATCCAATATTAATTTTATTTTATCTCTTTTAAAATAGATGACTAGAATTTCTTCTAATATGTTTTTTTTTGATCTTACTATTATATGACTTACTCATAATATTCTGACCAACCAGTTTTTATAAACTTTTAATGATAACAGTTACCTTTCGATAAAATGTTAGCGCTATTAAACATTAGCCTGTAACAATCGTAAGCCTTTGATTTATTATATATTTATAGTGTTTAAAAGTTTTTAGTATAACTTTTAATTTATATATTTGTCTATATACATTTGTCTACTAAAATAGATGATTAGTTATTAATTAATCCAAAGCCCCCTATAATGGATAAGATAAAAACTAATATTAAGTTAAGTATTTTTTCATCAATTAAAAACCTTTTGTTTATTCTGATTTATTTTAGAGCAAGAAAAAAATTAATTTTTCTTATTTCCAGATTATTTTATTCCTTTGTTTCTAAAAATATAGGTTTTAAATTTAGAAATATTTCAGAAAGTATAAAAAATGGTTTAAAGTTAAATCTTTTTGCCCCTTCAATAGCAGTTTTATACTCTAATAATCCTTTTTTGTTTAACTCTATAAATAAAAAAGCATGAATAAATTAACAATAAAATCTAAACAAATTTTATTTGTATTTTCTAATTTAGAAAAAAAACATAAAATTATAACTTATGTTTCTTTACTCTTTCTAACTGTTTCCACTTATTTTTTAAGAAGTGAAAATGAAGATGTAAAGATTGAATTTGCTACGCTACAACAAAGAAATATAGGTTTAAAACAAAACTTAATTATTTTTAATAGAAGTTATGAAGGGTTTCCTTTGCCGATATGGCAAAAGGTTAAGAGAGGTGATAAGTTTATCATGAATTATATAAATCCTGAGTTTTTAAAAATGGTTGGTCATGATTTTAATAATAACGAGTATGAAATTATGGGTAAAAATGATTTCGAGTTATTTCCTAAAAATATCGCCCAACTTTATTATGAAAATGACATTGCTGTATCTATTACTGGTGAAGATTTAAATGTCGTTGAAAATATTGTTGATAAAGACGGTAATATTAGAAAAGCAAAAGTCATTAAGTGGAGATATATTAAAGATAATAAGGACACTCTTATTTATGGTATGATAAAAGAACTTTTACCATTAAACATAGATGTTACATCAATAAAATAACTAACGAAAAGAAATTTAATAGATTTTGAACATGTTCAGCTTTTCTTCTCTAAGAAATCTTAACACAAAAACGAATTAATACGATTTTTTTTAAATATTTATTATAAACTTTTTTGGGTTTTCTACTAGTAATGCAAAACAAAATTTATGAAGTTATAATTGTTTGTAGAAAAATAAAAAGGAAAATTTCTAGAGTTTAATTCAAATATTGTTTGATTGCTTTTCGATGTTCTGGAATACTTTTGTTATAGTTTTCTACCAATAATTCAAGTATTTCTGGGGGTTTTACACCAATCTCATTTTTATGAGAATATCTTGAAACATATAAATTATAGCTATCCCCTTTTTTTTCAAAAATCAAAAAATGTGTTGAATTCAATTCTGTAAAAGCAATTTCGTTTCCAGAAAAGGTATTGCATTCATCTTTTATAAAAAGAGAGAATTCGTAATATTTTAAAACATTTTCCATAAATTATATTAGTTCTGCGGATAAACCTAATTGCAATAATTTAGAACATCTAGGTTCTAAATCTTTATATTCTCCAGATTTAACTGTGCATTTTCCTTTATAGTGAACTAAAATAGTGCATTGCTCAGCTTGTTCTAAAGTATGTTCACAAACACTAATTAAAGATTCCATTACAAAATCAAAAGTATTTACTTCATCATTATGAAGTACTATTTCATGTTGATGTGTTTCCTGTTCTAAGACATCAACTTCTTCTTTAATTTTTTCTTTGGTACTCATGATCATAAAATTACAATTTATTGTATTTTAATGCAACCCAATTATTTCTTTGAATAAATGTTTCTAATTTTAAATTGTATTTAGAAACCTCAACATCAATAACAGGAATATCTTCTTCGTAAAATCCACTTAATAAAAGAACACCTTTTTCATTTAAACAGTTTGTGTAAATTTTCATATCCATTAATAAAATATTTCTGTTGATATTCGCAATAATAACATCGTATTTTTTATTGACTAAGAGAGATGATTCTCCTTCATAAACGGAAATGTTATGACAATTATTGCGAGTAACATTTTCTGTGGAATTTTCATAACACCAATTATCAATATCAATAGCATCAATTGGTTTGGCACCTTTCATTTCAGCAAAAATGGCTAAAATACCAGTTCCACAGCCCATATCTAAAGTCTTTTTATTCTCTAAATTTAGTTGTAATAAATGTTGAACCATCATATGCGTAGTTTCATGATGACCTGTACCAAAACTCATTTTTGGTTCAATAACTATATCGTATTTTAAATTGGGGTTTTTATGAAAAGGAGCTCTAATACTCACTAATTCATCAACTTGAATTGGGGTAAAGTTCTTCTCCCATTCTGCATTCCAATTTGTTTGTTCAACTTCATTTTGATTATATTCAATTGAAAACTCATTAGAGTTTAAAACAAAAATAGCATCTAAAATACTTGAATTCCATTCTTCTTTTTGGATATACGCTGTTACGCCATTTTTATTTTCAACAAAACTTTCAAAGCCTACAGCACCTAATTCTGCAATTAAAATTTCTGTAGCCGGTTCTTTTGGTGTTACGGTAAAGTTATATTCTATGTAAATGTTGTCCATAAATGTGTCGTAAAAAAAATGCATCAAGATTTAAAAATCTTGATGCAAATTTATTGTAAATATCTTTAAATACGATGCTTAAATAGCTTTAATAATTCCTGTAAAATCAGCTACATTTAAAGCTGCTCCACCAATTAAACCTCCGTCTACATCTGGTTTAGAAAAAATTTCTTCTGCATTTGCAGGTTTTACACTTCCTCCATATAAAATAGAAACTCCATCAGCGACTTCTTTATTGTATTTTTTTTCTATGATACTTCTAATAAATGCATGCATTTCTTGTGCTTGTTCTGCACTTGCAGTTTCACCAGTACCAATTGCCCAAACAGGCTCGTAAGCTAAAATAATGCTTTTCCAAGCAACTTTATCTAAATGAAATAATGCATTTGCTATTTGATCTTTTACAACGGTAAAATGATGATCAGATTTTCTGTCTTCTAATAGTTCTCCAAAACAAAAAATAGTTTCTAATTCATTTTCTAAAACAGCATCTACTTTTTCAGCTAAACCTTTATCTGTTTCATTAAAATAAGTCCTTCTTTCTGAATGGCCTAAAATAACAGTTTTAATTCCGATTGCTTTTAACATATTAGCAGAAATTTCACCTGTATAAGCACCATTTTTAGCTTGATGCATGTTTTGTGCAACTACTTCAATTTTAGAGTTTTTAGCTGCTTTTATAGAGGAAGAAAGATTTACAAAAGTAGGAGCAACAATTACACGAGTATTTTCTAACTTTTCTGCTTTAATAGATTTTTTCAAATCTTTAATCAGTTGTTTACTCTCCTTTTTGTCATTGTTCATTTTCCAGTTTCCTGCTACTATTTTTGTTCTCATTATTCTATATTTAATTTTGATGTAAATTTAAGAAATGGAAAATCAAAAAGCGTTGAGAAAAAGAAATAGTTACTATAACGATTTATTCGATTTTTTTTAAGGCTAATTTTATTTTTTTATCTGATATATTTGTAGCTTTAAATAATGTTATTTCTCCTGTTTCATCAATAACCATATACCTTGGAATCCAATTTAAATTGATGAAATCTACAAATTCACCATCTTTCATCCCTTCAGGTAAATTATAATGTTGTCCTACTAAATTGTATTTAGTAATGGCCCTTTTCCAAGATGGAGTACTTCTATCTACTGATAAGAATAAAAAAATCACATCAGGAAATTCTTTTTGTAATTCTTTTATTTTAGGAATGCCAACAATACAATCTTTACACCAAGATGCCCAAACATCTATTAAGGTTTTCTTTCCTTTATTGTAATATAAAACTTCTCTTAGAGTTATTTTAGAATTGTCTAAGTCAACCAGCATTTCTTTATATGCTTCGTCAGTAAATTGTCTAGGCTTCTCTGAATTACAACTTATAAAAATAATTATTAATAAAAGAAATGTTTTTTTCATATTAAATATGTCAATTAAAAAAGAAATAACTTACAAATGTTGAAAGTTAAAAATAGTACTTTTGTATAACATTAAGCAAAAGTAATGACAACAGAACAACTTGTATCACAAATAAAGCAAAAAAAATCTTTTCTATGTATTGGCTTAGATGTCGATCTTGATAAAATCCCTGCTCATTTATTAAAATTTGAGGATCCTATCTTTCAATTTAATAAAGCCATTATTGATGCAACTCATCACCTTTGTGTAGCTTACAAGCCTAATACTGCTTTTTATGAAGCTTATGGAATTAAAGGTTGGCAAGCTCTTGAAAAAACGATTGCTTACATAAATAAAGAACATCCAGAAATTTTTACAATTGCTGATGCCAAAAGAGGAGATATAGGAAATACATCGACAATGTATGCGAAAGCTTTTTTTAAAGATTTAGCGTTTGACTCTGTCACCGTTGCACCTTATATGGGTAAAGATTCTGTTGAGCCTTTTTTAGCTTTTAAAGACAAGCATACAATTATGTTGGCACTAACTTCAAATGAAGGTGCTTTTGATTTTCAGACATTAACTGTCAATAGCCAAGAAATGTATAAAGAGGTTTTACAAGTGTCAAAATCTTGGGCAAATTCAGAAAATTTAATGTATGTTGTTGGTGCTACAAAAGCTGAATATTTTAAAGAAATTCGAAAAATAGTTCCTAATTCTTTTTTGCTAGTTCCTGGAGTTGGAGCACAAGGAGGAAACTTGCAAGATGTTTGTAAATACGGTTTATCAGAAAATATTGGTTTGTTAATTAATTCTTCAAGGGGAATAATTTATGCATCAAATTCTGATGATTTTGCACAGGTTGCTGCCATAAAAGCTAAAGAGTTACAAGTAGAAATGAGTTTTATTTTAGAAAATAGATCCTAAATATTTTAGTAAATTTAAATAGTAAGTTTTCTGTCTAAATAACGAAGTTGATTAATCTTCTCAAGCAATTTCATAGCCTTAAATGCAGCTATATCACTCATTGATTCATCTACATACCTATAGCTGTTAGATTTCTCAATTAACTTGATATATCTTTCCTTTAGGTGTTTTTTGTAGCTATCTAATTGTTTTAGGCGGGACATAGACTGTGTTTATGAACATTTAAATATACACAATTATTTAAATGTTCATACTTACAAAATTGTTAAAGTTATTTTTTAATAATCTTATGAGTTGATGTTCCTTTTTCCGTTTCTAGTTTTAAGAAATAAATACCATCTGATAAATTAGAGATTTCTATCGTTTTCTCTAAACTGTTTTGAATAAATACTTGAATTTTTTGCCCTGTTAAAGAATAAATAGTTCCTGTAATTTGACCTAAATCTGATGAAAATCGAATATTTAATTTGTTATTTAATGGATTGGGGAAAAGTTTAACATTTAACAAATTATTAATTTCAGAAATAGATGCTGTTGCTTCTTGATATACTCTAACGTAATCAATTTCCATAGCGCTTTCGGTAAAGCTAGATGTAATGTTTGGTAAAATAGCAACATTAAACAATAAGTATTGAGGCGCATCGTAAGGCCAGTTTTGGATGTTTTTATTTTCTGGATTATAAATATAATGAATGATTCCATTGATGCTAAAAGTCATTTTATTAGAGTTCCAATCTAATGTGTAGATATGAAATTCTGAAGATGCATTATTAATCATCCTTCCTCCTTTATTAATGGTACCTCCGTAACTTGATCGATTATGTAAAGCACTTTGCATAAAGTTTTGATTGTCTCCCCAATGCTCAATAATATCTACTTCGCCACAATCTGGCCAACCAACAGTTCCATGTGTAGCTGCCCAATAGCCTCCTGTCTCTGTAATATTTTGACCCAGCATCCAAAGGGCTGGAAAAGTACCAACTCCAAAAGGCATTTTTGCTCTAATTTCAACTTTTCCATACGTAAACGCAAATTTAGAATTCAGTCTTGCAGAAGTATATTGTTTGGTAACTCCTTCGTTTGTGTATGTCTCTTTTTTTGCTAAAATTTTTAAGGCTCCATTTACCATAAAAGAATTAGTGTTTCTATCTGTATAATGCTGAATTTCTCCATTAGCCCAACTTTGCCCATTTATAATTGGTCTTGTTTGCTGAAACCATTTGTTAGCATCTATAGTACCTGTACCATTAAACTCATCAGACCAAACTAAGTTGTTAAAAACTGGGTTGTCATCAGTATTATCGTTATCACTAATGGTTCCATCATATAAAAAATCATCAATATAAGCTGTTACTTTAGCATTATTATTTTCACCATTTATTTGTATTAAAACTCTATTTAAATCTGTTCTATCTTCTGGATCATTTGAATTGCTATCAAAATTTATAAAATTATCATTTTTAAAATCGAAAGTGATGGTTTGCCATTGATCTAAAACAATCGCCTTTATAATTTCTGTTTGTGTAATCCAACTATTGCCTATCGTATTGTCTTGTAACTTTAAGGATATTTGGTTGTTTTGGTCTCCTATAAGACTAGAAGAAGGAACATATATTTTTAAAGTAAATGTATGATATGTAGATAAATCAAATGTATTAGAAACATCAAAGAATATATTAGCATACTGGCCTCCATTATCTTTGTATTCTAATACTGTATTGGAAGTATTTATACTCTCCATATATGGATTTGCAAAAGAGATATTCATTTCTGAAGCATCTACAGACCAAGTAGAGATCGTTCCATTTCCTTCAAAATCATCCTCTACAGTTTGCCCACTAGAAAATAATGTGATTGACGAAATTAATATTCCGAATAAATATTTCATGAGTTAATTTTTTTCGAAATTAATTTATTTGCAAGTATTTAACAAAATAACCCCCCATACAAAAGCCATACACATTAAATAAAAAAAACCTCCATACATTAAATGCCTAGAGGTTTTTAAAACGATTTTATTTTGTAATTATTTTTTGTCTTGTAATGAAAAAACTTGTTTTAATAGAGTAGTGTTTCGAAGACCTACTTTTTCTCTAATCGCTTTTTCCTCTTTTGTAATCATTATAAAAACACCTTTTAGAGCTTCGTTTGTAACATAGTTAGTTAAATCGGTGTTTACCTTTTTTACAAAAGGAATGGAATTGTATTTGGTAATTAAATTAGACCAAATTTTATCTGCGCCAACTTTAGAAAAAGAATTACTAATCACAGGGCTAAAATTATTATACAAGCTTTCTGAAGCTTTAGAATGCAAATAACTAGTTGCAGCATCTTGTTCTCCTAATAAAATATTTTTAGCATCAGCAAACGTAATTTCTTTTACGGCATTTATAAAAATAGGAGTTGCTGTTTTTACAGCATCTTCTGCAGCTCTATTTAAAACTTTTATTCCTTCATCTGCTAAATTACTTAAACCGATTCTTCTTAAACCTTTATCTACTACTTGTAATTCTTTAGGTAATAAAATTTTCACCAAATCGTTTCTATAAAAACCGTCTTTTGAAGTTAATTTAGAAACCTGATTTTTAATTCCGTTATCTAAAGCTTGTCTTAAACCATTTCCAATTTGTTCTTGAGATAAGCTACCTCCATTTGGTAACTGACGAATAACATTTTGTAATTCGGCACAACCTGTAAATATCATTAGAACGATTAAGACTAGAACTCTTTTTATCATTTTTACTAAATTTATATTTTTTACCGTTGAAACATTTTGACAGAAAAAGTATTTAATTATTTAAAACTATCTGTTTTTTTATCATATCCGTAAGGGCAATGTTTGCAACCATTTTTACAACAGTATCCTCTTTTTAGGTGATATTTTTCAGTAAAAACTTTATAGCCTTGTTCAGTAAGGTAAAAATCGTCTTTATCTATTTCTATTCTAGGTTTTAACATATTGCAAAAATAAACGATTTAAAAATGATTATCTAAATTGTAATCTTTTATCTTTTACAGAATCTATTCTTAAAGCTTTAAAATCTAAAATATAATTTTGATATAACCTCCAAGGAAATTTATCTCCTTGTTTTGGAAGCGTATCTTTAGCTCTATGAATATAGCCAGAGTCTAAATCAATTAACGGCAATTCACCTAAGTTTTCCTCTAGCACTTTTGCGTTAACTGATTTGTAGTTTTTTTTATCCAAATACTTTAAAAGTCTTGAAATGTATTCGCTTGTTAAATCGCTTTTTAAAGTCCAAGAAGCGTTCGTGTATCCTGCAAAAACGAAAAAATTAGGTAGTTCGCTTAACATTAAACCTTTATAAATAAACTGTTTTGTAATATCAAAAGGATTGTTATTTAGTGTTATTTTTGCACCACCAAAGGGTAATAACTTTAAGCCAGTTGCGCTAATAATAATATCTGCTTCTAATATTTTCCCTGACTTTAAAAGGATTCCGTTTTCTGTAAAAACAGCAATAGAATCAGTAACTACATCTGCTTTTCCTTTTTTAAGAGCTTTAAAAAAATCACCATCAGGAATCAAACAAAATCGCTGATCCCAAGGTTTGTAATCTGGAGAAAAATGAGGTTCTAAAGGAAAGTCTCCTAACTCTTTTTTAATTCCTTTTAAAACATAGCTCTTCATAGTTTTTGGCCATTTTTTACAGAGATTAAAAAAGAGCATCCCCGCAAAAATATTTTTAGTCCTTATTAATCTATGCGCTATTTTACGAGGCAAAACTTTTTTTATAAAACCAGCAATTTTATCTTTATTTGGTAGGGCAGCAATGTAAGTTGGTGATCTTTGCAACATCGTTACTTTAGCAACATCATTTGCTATTGAAGGCACAATAGTAACTGCAGTAGCTCCGCTACCAATAACGACTACTTTTTTGTTTTTGTAGTCTAAATTTTCATCCCAATTTTGTGGATGAATAAACATGCCTTTAAAATTTTCTAAGCCTTTAAATTCTGGTGTATAACCATGATCGTAATTATAATAACCACTACAATTAAAAATAAATTGTGATGTATAAAACGTTTCTTCTTTTGTTTTAGGGTTTGTGGTTTTAACCGTCCATAAATTTTGTAAAGAATCAAAGTTATAAGAAACTACTTTTTGATTAAAAATAATTTTTTCTTTTACATGATACTCTTCAGAAGCTTGGTGTACATATTTTAAAATCGATGTAGCATCAGCGAAAGATTTGTCATCATCCCAAGTTTTAAAAGAATATCCAAAAGTGTACATATCAGAATCTGATCGTATTCCTGGGTATTTAAATAAACTCCAGGTACCGCCAATTTCTTCTCTAGATTCTAAAATTTTGTACTTTTTAGTTGGGTTTTTTCTCTGTAGATGACAAGCAGCTCCAATTCCAGATAGACCAGCACCAATTATAATTATCTCTGTAAAATTTGTGTTCATATTTGTTGTGTATATAAAAGACGGAAAAAAGTTTAAAAAAGATGATTTTATTTCAACACTGAAAAGATAATACTAGAATCGGTAAAAACAGTATGAGTTTGAGTTTTAAAATCAGTTTCTTCTGCTTTGTATATATTATCCACATATGTTTGCGGATTCAAGTCAATTAAAGGAAACCAAGTACTCTGGACCTGAATTTGTAATTTATGTCCTTTTTTAAACGTGTGAAAAACATCTTGCAATTTAATATTTACATTCGTTTTTTTGTTTGGTATAAAAGGTTCTGGAAACTCAAAGCTATTTCTAAAACGACCACGTAAAACTTCGCTTCGAACCATTAAATGATAGTTACTCATTTTTAAATGATCTTGTAGTTTGTCGTTATTTTCTTCAGTATCTGAAGGGTGAACATCTATCACTTTTACAATCCAATCTGCGGCACTTCCCGTAGTTGCGACTTTTAATTTAGCTAAAATATCTCCAGCTAATGTAAAATCATTGGTTAAAGCAGCTGTTTCAAAAACTAAAACATCTGGCCTTCTTGCGGCAAAACGTTGATCATCTGTCATATATTTTCTAGGAGTAAATACTGTTTTTATATCTTCGGAATACGGAACAGGTCTTTTAATATCACTAATAAATTTAATATCTCGTATTAATTTACCATCATGATGTTTAGCTAAACCTTGATCTTTATTTAAAAACCAGTTTTCTTTCACCACATTATTTGGAGGCCAAGAATTATACGATTTCCATTCTTTTTTTCCTGAATCAAAAACATAAGCTTCTGGTAATCCAGAATTTTTATCACCTTTTCCTTTTAAGAAATGATTAAAGAATTTTGTTTCAATCTCTTTTTGAAATTTTAAAGAAATAGAATCTCCAAAATAATAATTACCTACAGAATTTTCTACTGTATTTTTTGCCCATTTACCGTGATCCCAAGGTCCAAAAACAAGTGTGTTATAGTTTTCTTTTCCGTTTTTTTCAATTCCTTTATACGTTTCTAAAGGGCCATATAAATCTTCAGCATCAAAGAAACCACCAACAATCATCGTTGCTACTGTAGATGGAACTTTATCCATATGTTGTATAATTCCTTTGCTTTTCCATACAGAATCGTAATTAGGATGCTCTACAATTTCTTTCCAGAAAAAGTCATCAATCTTATCTTTGTTCGCAGCTACACTTATGTCTAATTTGTCATATTGAAAATATGTATTTAAGTTTTTTAAAGGACCTTTGTCTAAGAAAAATTGGTATTGATCTTGAGAATTCATTTTTGGAAAAGAATACCAAGCAGAATCTGTTGGTGTGTCTTTGTAGGTTCCGAATAAAGAAATTGCTCTAAAATAACTCAATAAAAATGCACCATTATGATGAAAATCATCAAAGAAAAAATCTCCAATACATGCTTGTGGAGAAGCTGCTTTTAAAGCAGGATGTGCATCAATTGTAGAAACTGTGGCATAATGTCCAGGATACGAAATTCCCCAAGTACCAACATTTCCATTATTATTGTCAACGTTTTTCACTAACCAATCAATTGTATCATAAGTATCTGAAACTTCATCAGACTCATTTGCTGTTTTGTTTGGGATATAGGCACGCATATTATCATAAACACCCTCACTCATCCATCTACCACGAACATCTTGATATACCACAATATTTCCTTCTTTCATTAAATGAATATTTGGACTAATTTTAGTCTTCATTTCACCATTTCCATAAGGAGCAGAACTATAAGGAGTTCTCTGCATTAAGATAGGATATTTTTTGTTTTTATCTTTTGGCAAATAGATAGTTGTGTGCAGTTTAATACCATCTCTCATAACAATATCTACTTCTTTTTTCGTGTAATTATCAGTTACATAAGTGTCATTATTTTGTGTTTTTTCTATTTTAGAATCACAAGAAGTAAGGAAGAAAATACTGAGTATTGTTAAAAGTATATTTTTTTTCATTGTAAAAATTTGATTATTTTTTTTATAAAATTACAAAACAAAAAAGAATTACTAAATACATGAACTGTTAAAATGATTATGGATACTTTTATAATGGATTTAAAATTTATATAATGAAAAGAGTTTTATTGTCTTTAGTAGTGATTGGAGTAATCAGTTGTCAATCTAAAAACATAGAAAGTAATATTGAGGTTCAGAAAGAAGTTCATTTAAGAAAAATATTTCCGAAGTTACAAGAAGATAGATATAATGTAGCTTTTTTAATTATGGATGGAACCTTCAATACAGAATTAACGGCTCCTTTTGATATTTTTCAACACACTATTTTTAGAGAGAACATTAAAGCCATGAATGTATTTACTGTTGCAAATACTGATAAAGCGATTACTACTTTTGAAGGAATGAGAATTCTTCCAGATTATAATTACTTAAAAGATTCAATCCCAAAAATTGATATTTTAGTAGTTCCTTCTGCTGAACATCATTTAGATTCTGATTTAGACGATACTGCTATGATTGACTTTGTAAAACGAGTCGATAAAGAGGCAACCTATATAACTTCTCATTGTGATGGTGCTTTTGTATTGGCAAAAGCGGGATTATTAAAAAGTAAAGTTTCTACTACATTTCCTTCAGATATTGATAAAATGAGCGCAATGTTTCCAGAATTAGACATCAGAAAAAATGTGTTATTTGTACATGATGGAAAATACATTACTTCTGCTGGAGGGGCAAAATCTTTTGAAGCTGCTTTGTATGTATGCGAATTTTTATATGGAAAAAAAGTTGCAAAATCTTTAGCGGGTGGTTTGGTTATTGATTGGAATTTAAGCACTGTTCCTCATTTAATTATTAACAGCCAAAAATAAATAGATAAAAATATTTTATATTTTTATCTTAATTATTCTAGAGTTTTTTTTCTTTTTTCCTAATAGGATAACTTCATCTTTACTCGGAGCAATAACTCCTTGGTTAACTTTGTAAAAAACTTTAGATACCTTATCATCTATCAATTTTTTATAATCAAAAATACCTTCATCATTTAAGGTTATCACATAGAGATTAGATTTTTTTGATGAAGTTTGTCTAAATTGAATTCTATCATCACTTAATTTTCTAATATTGTCTGAGCAATTCATGAAATAATGCGTTTTATTGTTCAAAGAAATAGTTGTAAAAGAGCTATTAGCATAGCCGGTCTGCGCTTTATTTATGTTTCGAGACCAAAGTAAGTTTCCTTTATTACTTAATCTTAATGCAATAATATCATCATAATGTTGAATTGTATGTGTGGACATAGAACCATTTTGCCCCATGCTAGTGTGAACTGTAATATAATCTTCTTCTGCACTGATTATTAAATCTCCATTTTCTTGAATTTCAATACTTCTAAATTCCATATTTCTCAGCCCTTTTTTAGCCTTTCTTTTCTTTTTTCTTTCTTTATTACCATATTTATCGGTTAAGAAAGTGTCTGAGAATGGGTTAAATTTTTTAGTTTCAACCTCAAAGGTTTTGGTATCTATATTAATCAAACAAACGCCATTTAGTCGACCTTCATCTTTATTTCCGTAAAAACCAATACAAGATAAATTATCTTTATTTTTAATTAAACTTAAAGAACTTATAAATTTATTTGGATTTTTAAAACTAACCATCTGTTCTCCGTTAGCGTCAATTTTACTTAATTCAAAATGATAGTTTGTTTTTCCTTTTTTCTTTTTCTTTCTTGATTCATTTTCGAAAGACTTTCCAAGAAAATATACCGTACCATCGTTATCATCTACCTCAATCGTATTATAATCAAAAAAGCGATCCTTAATTTTTTTTACAATTAATTTTTCAAAAACTAACTCAAAACGATCATTGTAAACAAATACTTTATGTGTTTCCTTTTCTTTGTTTTTTATATCAAAGTTAATGGCGAAGAACTTATTGTTTTCAGACATAGAAACACTTCCCATATGATCAGAGTCTAATTGGTTTAGACCATTATTTATGAAAAACGGAAAAATCATGATTTCAAAATACTTTTTGGAATTTTTTTCTGAAATAGAGAGTAGTTTTTTTGATGTAAAATCAAAGGCATTTAGACTTGTTGTTAAGATGGTGTAAACTAAAGATTTATTTTTTTTTGATTTATTAAACTCTATCAGATGAAGTTTATCATTTTTGATAAATGCATTTTCAATTCTATTTTCTTTGACATTTAGAACATGCTCTTTTTTTAGATTTAAATCTGCATCAAAATGTTGAATATAATACCCTTTTAGTGTTTTAATTAAGAACCCACTGTAAAAACTTCTTATGGTAATAAGACCACCATTTTCATCATTTAAAGCAAAAAGTAAGGAACTGTTTTTTTTCTTATCTTTAAATATTTTTCCTTTTGTAATTTCAAAATTTTGTGAAAATGTAACAAGACTAACTAGTAATAGTAAGGTGCAGAAGACTTTTTTTTTCATGATTTTTTTTTAAAAAAGGCTAATATATCATTATAATAGATTAAAAGAATTGAATTATTTAAACAAATTTTTTAAAAACTATTTAAACAAGTTTTTCTGATGGATTACACTCAAATGTTGCAGGTCATTATAAAAAGACTCAAGAAGTAATTATTACTTTAGAATTTTAAAATAAAAGGTGTAAAGTAAAAGCTTATGTCTAAGATGATGAGGTGTATAACTAGCGAAACTAAATTTCTAGATAGTAAGATATGACTATTGTACATCTCATAGTATCCTTTGTTTTCTTAAAAAAAAATATTTATTTGTGAAAAAACAAGAATTTAAAAGGCTACTAGTTTTAAAGCCTTTTAAATAGTCAAGATGTTTAACATATGATTTGTGTTATATGATGAAGATAGAAATGATTAGAAAAGTATTGGAATCCATTTAAAATGGGTATTTTTGCAAAATATGGAGAATACTAAAAGACATCAACTAACCGATTGGTTACCAACTACAAACAAGGAAGTTAAAATTCGTGGTTGGGAAGAGTTAGATGTTATTTTATTTAGTGGAGACGCTTATGTGGATCATCCTTCATTTGGACCTGCTGTAATTGGGCGTATTTTAGAGAGTTATGGTTTACGTGTGGCAATTGTACCGCAACCAAGTGTAAACGATAATTTGCAGGATTTCGAAAAATTAGGTAAACCTCGTTTGTTTTTTGGAGCAACTGGTGGATGTATGGATCCTATGGTGAGTAATTATACTGCAAGTAAAAAAAGTAGAGATAAAGATGCCTATACTCCAAACGGAGATAAAGGTTTTAGACCCGATTATGCAACCTCCGTATACTCAAAAATATTAAAAGAAAAATTTCCAGATGTTCCTGTTTTAATTGGAGGAATTGAGGCATCTTTAAGACGTGTAACGCATTACGACTATTGGTCAGATAAGCTATTACCAACTATTTTAGAAACGTCTAAAGCAGACATGTTGGTCTATGGAATGGGAGAGCAACCTTTGCGAGAAATTGTAGAATTATTGCAAAAAGGGGTGCCTTTTTCGAGTTTAAAAAACATCAAACAAACAGCTGTTTTTATTGATCAAAAAGAAGAGAAGTTGCCTGTTGTAAATGATTGGGAAGATGTAACCATTAATTCTCATAAAGCCTGTTTAGGGGACAAAAAAACATTTGCTTCTAATTTTAAAGTAATAGAACAAGAGTCGAATAAATTAAAAGCAAGAAGAATTTTACAAGATGTTGAAGGAAAAACGTTGGTGATTAACCCACCTTTTCCAACAATGACGGAAAAAGAAATTGATGGTTCTTTCGATTTGCCTTTTACGAGATTACCACACCCTAAATATGATAAACGTGGACCAATTCCTGCGTTTGAAATGATAAAATTTTCTATCAACATTCATAGAGGATGTTTTGGTGGGTGTAGTTTTTGTACCATTTCTGCGCATCAAGGAAAATTCATTGCGAGTCGAAGTCAAGAGTCTGTTTTAAAAGAGATTGATAAAGTGGCAAATATGCCTGACTTTAAGGGATATTTATCAGATATTGGCGGACCTTCTGCTAATATGTATCAGATGAAAGGAAAAGTACAATCTATTTGCGATAAATGTGTGGCACCAAGTTGTATTTCTCCAGTAATTTGCTCTAATTTAGATACGTCTCATAAACCATTAACAGAATTATATCAGGCAGTTGATAAACATCCAAAGATTAAAAAATCTTTTATTGGAAGTGGAATAAGACATGATATGTTGGTGCCTGAATTTAATAAAAATGCAGATCCAAAAGAGTTAGATGCGTATACTGAAGAAGTAATGACTAAACATGTTTCTGGACGTTTAAAAGTCGCTCCAGAACACACTTCAGATCCTGTTTTAAAGTTGATGCGTAAACCGTCTTTTAAATATTTTCATATGTTTAAAGAGCGTTTTGATAAAATAAATATCAAGAAGAAATTAAACTTACAATTAATTCCATATTTTATTTCCAGTCATCCTGCTAGTGAGGTAGAAGATATGGCAAATTTAGCTGCTGAGACGAAAGATATGGGCTTTCAGTTAGAACAAGTGCAAGGTTTTACACCGACACCAATGACGGTTGCAACGGTTATTTATTATTCAGGATTTCATCCGTATACATTAAAGCCAACAAGAACTCCGAAAACAAAAAAGGAGCGTGACGACCAACATAAATTTTTCTTTTGGTACAAAAAAGAAAACAAAGATTGGATTCGAAATACCTTAACAAAAGTTGGACGATCTGATTTATTACAGGTTTTATTGCCAGAAAATAATTCTTGGAAAAAGAATAAAACTTCACACAAAACAGCACAACATACTTTTGATGATGCGATTCCTTTTAATAAGAGAAAGAAGAAGGTGAGTAGAGCTCCTAAAAAGACCAGGAGATAAAACAAGGTTTTTGCAATGTAGGGTATCCAAATGTTTGATAAACTCGTTTCGCTAATTGTTTTTATTTAAATGATGTGCTAAATACACACCAGTGCTTGCACAAGCTTGCAATAGATAGCCGCCAGTTGGAGCGTCCCAATCTAACATTTCACCAATACAAAATTGATTCGGTATTTTTTTGAGTTCAAAACTTTTAGAAATTGCATTTAAATCAATTCCTCCAACTGTAGAAATTGATTCGTCAATAGTTGCTGTATTTATTATTTTTAAAGGGAATCTTTTAATAATTTTTACTAAGGACGCTGTGTTTAAATAAGACGATTTAGAAAGATATGTTTTTAATAAATCAATTTGAGCAACACTTAGTTTGAGTTCCTTTTTTAAAATCTGAGTTGTATTTTTATAAATAGATTTTTTCACCTTAGAATGAACATTTTCTATTGTTAATGAAGGTTTAAAATCGATAAAAATGGTTGCTGTTGAATTTGCAGTCAGCTGTTCTCTAATTTGTGGACTCAATCCGTAGATTGCATTCCCTTCTAATCCAAACTTCGTAATAACAGCTTCTCCTTTCTGGTTACTATTATTACAGGAAATCGCAATGTTTTTTAAAGGAGTTCCTTCGTGGTTTTTAATAAAATTAGGTTTCCAATCAATTTGATATCCGCAGTTCGATGCTTGAAATACTTTTGTTTCAATTTCTTTTTTAGAAAAAGTATCGAGCCAAGTTCCATCAGAACCCGTAATTTTCCAACTTCCTCCGCCTAAAGAAAAAACTGTATAAGCTGTTTGTATTGTTTGGTTATTAATAATCGGATTATTATTGGCATCCCAACTAGAAAAAGTGTGTTCATACTTCATGATAACTCCTTTTTCTTTGAGATGTTTTAGAATTGCATTTAGCACTTCAATCGGTTTAATTCCTTCTTTAGGATATACTCTTTTACTGCTTCCGATGTATGTGGGAATTCCTATTTTATCTAGCCAATCTCTAAAATCAGTATTGGTGAAATGATGTAACGATTTGTCTAAAAAATCATTTGCTGTGTAGCGTTTAATAAGCTGCTGAATCGGTTCTGAATACGTTAAATTAAATCCACCTTTTCCGGCAACTAAAAATTTACGACCCGCTGTTTTGTTTTTTTCATAGATGGTAATCGTAAATTTTTTAGGGTCTAAAAAAGCAGCCAATAAAAAAGCTGATGGACCACCACCTATAATCGAAATTTGTTTTTTCATGAAACAAAAATAGTTTTTGTTGCTAGCTCAATCATTTTATCAATACAAGTTTTCTAGTGGCCATTTTGTTATTATTTGAAAGGAACTTTGCTATATAAATTCCATTTGGAAAATTTTTAGCATTAAAAACGATAGAGGATTGTCCCTGGTGGACATTTAGAGACATTATTTTTTGACCATTTAAATTAAATATTACAATTTTATTTAGGTCAGCTGAACTTTTAAAAGAAAACGTTGTTTCAGAACTAAAAGGATTTGGATAATTAAAAAAAACGGTCTTTGGTTTAGTAAAGTTAGCAACATCTAAATTACTGTCAAGTAATAATTTTATTGCTACTGGTCTATGATCAGATATGTTTTCATCATATTCTGACCAACCTCCCGGTAGATATTCTTCTATTTTAATAGTTTGAATATCAGAACTAGTATTTTCAAATTCAAAAAACAATTCATTTGTTAAAAGAATATGGTCAAGATGTGAAGGCCATGTTGGAAAGGACCATTCAGAACTGTTACCATTAGCAATTTCAAGATCTGCAAATAAATAATTGTCCTGATCATCTAGAATCGTCTGAAACACATTATTTTGAGGGTCGTCTAATAAGCTATCATTTAGATCACCTAATATGATTACGTTTTCATTAAGAAAATAAGTGTCTACATACTCTTTTAACAAATAACTAGCAAAATATCTTCTTGTTTCTTCGTCATTTGTAATGTTTAAATCCAAAACTCCATCACCACAGCATTTAAAATGATTGTTTATTATAATAAACCTCTCATTCCTAAAATTGAAATCCATCACCATTGGAGACCTTGGAAAATAATTCCAATATTCTGAAGAAGTGTATATTTCATAAATGTTGTTGATTTGTATTATATCAGGCTTGTAAATATATGCCAAACCAGCAAACCAAACAGATTCTAGATAGCCGTCATATGAGCTCAAACTATCAATCATTTGTTCAAAATAATTTACATTATCTACTTCCTGTATGGCTAATATATCAACATCTAAAGCCTCAATTATGTCTACTAGATAATTTATGGTAGTCTGACCATTTTTAGGAAAATGTTCAATATTCCATGTC
>LAQA01000041.1:0-185 GCA_000981625.1 Flavobacteriaceae bacterium ASP10-09a | reverse complement strand
TATTATCATTATATATTTCATATATACTATATAATTTAAGATGTTAACGAAGTTATACTTTTTTAAGTTTAGAAACAAACCAAACTTCTTCACAATAACCATCATATAACGTCTAAAAGCAAATAAATATTCACCTATTGTATTACGTTTTATGGTTTCATTTTTTATAAGTACTTTTAAACATG
>LAQA01000040.1:15955-18020 GCA_000981625.1 Flavobacteriaceae bacterium ASP10-09a | reverse complement strand
TTTTATAAACTAATCTTATTTTTAAAGTTTTTGTTAATATCAAAAAAAAAAAATAATAGATTAAAAGTTAATTCTTTTTTTATTTTATTATCATTCAAACTTCATTTTTAAAATTTGTTTTAGAGTTTTTTTTTATTCTTTATATTATAATTTTAAACTTTTTTTCAACTATATCATTCTTCCTATTTTGATTTGAGTTCGATGTCATTCTTTTTAAATTTTCTTCTTTCACTATTATAATAACATCTTAACCAAAAAAAATTAAAAGCATAAAATAAATGAATAATTAATAGTAAAAATTATTTTTTTAGTATAATTTTTAATACTTCATTTTTTTAAATTTTATAACACTCCATTTTATTTTTGAGTTCTTAAATAGTCTTATCTTTGCGATCAATGAATTTTGACTTAAAAATAACTGACCCAAAGAGTAAGGCTAGAGCAGGAGTAATAACTACTGACCATGGAACTATAGAAACTCCAATTTTTATGCCTGTAGGAACTGTTGGAACTGTAAAAGGTGTTCATCAAACAGAACTTAAAAATGAGATAAATCCTGATATAATTTTAGCGAATACTTATCATTTATACTTACGACCAAAAACTAATATATTAGAACAAGCTGGTGGTTTACACAAGTTTATGAACTGGGATAGAAATATTTTAACAGATTCTGGAGGGTATCAAGTTTACTCCCTTTCAGGAAGAAGAAAAATAGAAGAAGAAGGTGTAAAGTTTAAGAGTCATATAGATGGTTCTATGCATTTTTTTACACCAGAAAATGTAATGGAAGTCCAACGTACAATAGGTGCTGATATTATCATGGCTTTTGATGAATGCACACCTTATCCTTGTGATTATAATTATGCAAAACGTTCTATGCATATGACTCATAGATGGTTGAATAGATGCATGAATCACCTTGAGAAATTACCATTTAAATATGGACATGAACAAACGTTTTTTCCAATAGTTCAAGGAAGTACTTATAAGGATTTAAGAAGAGAATCTGCGGAGTATATCGCAAATGCTGGAGCACAAGGTAATGCAATAGGAGGACTTTCTGTTGGAGAACCTGCAGATGAAATGTATGCAATGACTGAAGTTGTCACAGAAATACTTCCAGAAGACAAACCAAGATATTTAATGGGTGTAGGAACTCCAATAAACATTTTGGAAAATATTGCTTTAGGTATTGATATGTTTGATTGTGTAATGCCAACTAGAAATGCTAGAAATGGAATGTTGTTTACTGCTCATGGAACTATCAATATTAAAAACAAAAAGTGGGAAAATGATTTTTCTCCTATTGATGATATGGATATTACTTATGTAGACACTTTATATTCTAAAGCTTATTTGCGTCATTTATTTGCGGCTAAAGAAATGTTAGGAAAACAGATTGCTTCTATTCATAATTTAGGATTTTATGTATGGTTAACTCGTGAAGCTAGAAAACATATTTTGGCTGGAGATTTCAGAGAATGGAAAGATAAGATGGTTAAGCAAATGGATAAACGTTTGTAAATATCTAAAAATATAAAACATAGCTAAGCTTTTGAAAATTATAGATTGGTACATATTAAAACGATTTTTGGTAACCTTTTTGTTTACTCTACTAATCTTAATACCTATTGCTGTTGCAATTGATATTTCTGAAAAAATTGATAATTTTTTAGAGCATGCAGATTTAGGGTTTTATCAAGTTGTAGATGAATATTATAAAAATTTCATTATCTATTATGCAAACACATTTATGCCATTGGCATTATTTATTGCAGTTATTTTATTTACTTCTAAACTTTCTAACAATACAGAAATTATTGCCATAACAAATGCAAAAGTTTCGTTTACAAGATTCTTATACCCATATTTCTTGGGAGCAACATTAATTACAATTGTATCTCTTTTAATGAATCATTTTGTAGTGCCAAGTAGTAGTAAAACTAGAAAAAAGTTTGAGAAAGAATATATAAATAGTAGAAAACAAAAAAATGAATTAAAATATGTAAATGATTTTAGTTTACAATTAACCGATAGCACATATATATTTATAAGAAGTTTT
>LAQA01000040.1:13471-15816 GCA_000981625.1 Flavobacteriaceae bacterium ASP10-09a | reverse complement strand
TAGTATTTTTTCTGGAAGTAAAATTGATACACTTTTCAACTTTACTCCCAAAGATTTAATCTATAAGTCTGCACTTTCACAAGAAATGCCATCAAATGAATTATTGAAATTTATTCGTATTTCTAAGAAAAGGGGTGTTAAAAATCTAAATGCATATTTGGTTGAATTTCATAAAAGAACAAGCCTTCCAATTGCTAGTTACATACTTACAATTATTGCTGTAGCATTGGCATTTAGGAAAAAAAGAGGAGGAACAGGAATCAATTTAGCAATAGGAGTTGGTATTATGTTTATATATGTTTTTTTGATGAAAATTGCTGAAGTTCTTGGTGCTGTTGCTGGGGTAGACTCTTTATTATACGTATGGATGCCAAACTTCTTTTTTGGTTTTTTAGCTATATTTCTCTATTATTATGCTAGGAAATAGGACCAAAAATTATCTATTATTACACCTCATTGTTTTTATTTGGGGTTTTACTGCAATACTAGGCGCTTTAATAACTATAGATGCAATTCCTTTAGTATTCTTTAGAATGGGTTTAGCAGTCATTTTTATTACTATTTATTTTCTTTTTAAAAAGAAAAGTTTTTATGTTGATAAAAGAGGATTACTCAAATTTTTAATAACAGGAATTATTATTGCACTTCATTGGATTTTCTTTTTTAAAGCCATAAAAGTATCAAACGTATCTGTTGCTTTAGTAACCATGAGTACAGGTGCCTTTTTTACATCTATAATAGAACCTGTTTTTTTTAAAAGGAAAATTAAATTATTAGAAATTATTCTTGGATTAATAGTGATTGCAGGTTTATATATCATCTTTAATTTTGAAAGTCAATATAAATTAGGAATAATCTACGCTTTAATATCCTCTTTTTTAGGGTCGTTATTTGCTGTTTTAAACGGGCTTTTCATCAAAAGATATCGTGCAGATTCCATCTCTTTATATCAGCTTTTATTTGGAACTCTTTTTGTTACAATCTATTTATTTTTAAATAACAGCTTTTCTATTTCTTTTTTCAGTTTACAAAAATTAGATTGGATTTATTTGTTCATTTTAAGTAGTATTTGTACTGCTTATGCATTTATTGCATCCGTAAAAGTGATGAAATATTTATCTCCCTACACAGTTATGCTTACCATAAACTTAGAACCAGTTTATGCCATTATATTAGCATTATTTATTTTTGGAGACAAAGAAAAAATGAATCCTGAATTTTATTTAGGAGCTTGTATTGTTTTAGGTGTCGTTTTAATTAACGGTATTATCAAGAATAAATCAGTAATAAAAAAGAAGATTTTACAAAAAGCAAAAAAATAAATCAACTTGCTATAAAAAGTAAATTTTATAGTATGTTTGTCAATCAAATCAACCTGATCAAATAATTACAAAATGGAATATTTAGATTTTGAAATGCCAATAAAAGAGCTCTTAGACCAGCTCCAAAAGTGTCAAATTATTGGTAAAGAAAGTGATGTAGATGTTACAGCAACTTGCAAAAAGATAGAAAAAAAATTAACTGAAGCTAGAAAAGATATTTACAAAAATATAACACCTTGGCAAAGAGTTCAATTATCTAGACACCCAAATAGACCTTATACTTTAGATTATGTAAAAGCTCTCTGCGGTGATACTTTTATGGAACTACATGGAGACAGAAATGTTAAAGATGATAAAGCTATGATCGGTGGTTTAGGTAAAATTGGAGATCAATCTTTTATGTTTATTGGTCAACAGAAAGGATACAATACCAAAACGCGTCAGTATAGAAATTTTGGAATGGCAAATCCAGAAGGGTATAGAAAAGCTTTGCGTCTAATGAAAATGGCAGAAAAATTTAAAATTCCTGTTGTTACTTTATTAGATACACCAGGTGCGTACCCTGGTTTAGAAGCAGAAGAACGCGGACAAGGAGAAGCTATAGCTAGAAATATTTTGGAAATGACTCGTTTAAAAACACCAATTATTACAATTGTTATTGGTGAAGGAGCTTCTGGAGGTGCATTAGGAATAGGTGTAGGTGATAGAGTTTATATGATGGAAAATACATGGTATACCGTTATTTCTCCTGAATCTTGTTCTTCAATTTTATGGAGAAGTTGGGAGTTTAAAGAACAAGCTGCATCAGCATTAAAATTAACAGGAGCTGATATGAAAAGGTTAAAGTTAATTGATGCGATTATTAAAGAGCCAGTTGGTGGTGCACATACCAATAGAGAAGGAGCTTTTAAAGCTGTTGAAAAACAAATTTTAGCTGCTTTTGAAGAATTAAAAGATTTATCAGAAACAGATTTAGTAACGAAAAGAATGGATAAATATTCTGAGATGGGTGTTTATAAAGAA
>LAQA01000040.1:2927-13402 GCA_000981625.1 Flavobacteriaceae bacterium ASP10-09a | reverse complement strand
TTCAGTTAAATATCTAAAGAAGTAAATAAAGATTTTAATCCAGGGTCAGAAGGTCTAGGTGCATTTGCGTCTATTATTTTTCCTTCAGGATCAATTAGAATAAATCTAGGTATTGAATTGATTTGATACGCTTGTTGAAAAGAATAATCTTGTCCAGACCAAAGTTGAACTCCTGTCATGTTTCTCTTCTTTATAAAGCCTCTCCATTTTTTTTCTGCAGCTTCCCAAGAACCACCACTTCTTCTAGACTCATCTGTAGAAATACTAACAAACTCAATATTTTTATTATGGTATTCTTTTTCTAAGGTTTGTAAATAAGGAATTTGTTGAATGCAAGGCCCACACCAAGTTGCCCAGACATCTATATAAACGTACTTTCCTTTAAAAGAATCTAAAGATTTTTCACCTCCTTTTACATCCATATAATTTTCAAATTTAGGAGAAAGTATTCCTCTTTCCATAACTTTATTTTTACTGTAAGTGTTGTTAAAATAAGTAACTAATTGATTATTTTGTTCAAGAATGGAGTTATATAAAGTACTGTCTAAATTATTGTACGATGTTAAAATACTATCATACTCAAATTTTAGTTGATCAACTTTTTTCTTAAAAAGAGCTTCCTCTAAATCTAAGATTAATTGAGGATTGCCAATACTTTGACTTTTTTCTATTTGTGCAATTATAAAATTACTGTTGTCAGATCCTTTACCAGAAAATTTTAAACTTTTCATAAGATTTTCAGTATCCCCTTTTAATGTAATGTTGAATCCGTTTTTTAAATAAATAGCAGCTCTATTATTCCCTGTTTGAATTGTATATATCCCACCGGTTTCTATTTTTAAAGTATCCTTAAAAGCACCAGCAGTATTTATGTTTATTTTTTTTATAACTTCTTTCTTGTTCGCTATGGTTAAGATAGTGTCTTTATTGTTTTCTAGTTGACCAGATAGCGTCATGTAATTTTTAGGCTGTTCTTGGCTACAAGCGCTCATAATTAATAAACCTAAAAGCAGTGTGCAAACTTTTTTCATTATAAAATTTTAAAATTCATTACAAAGATAAAATATTAATTCAGAGAAAAATAGTTAAAATCACTTGCATATACAGCTTTGAATTTGCACTTTTGAGCATCAATTAATCAACTCATGAATTCCACTCATTATATAAGCTCAATACCTTTAGATTTATCTAAAATTCAAGAAATAATTTCTTTGGATATAAAGTTAACTTTATCAGAATCTGCTGTTCAAAAAATTGAAAAATGCAGAGCTTTTTTGGATGTAAAAACGAAATCGATTTCGAAGCCAATATATGGAATTAACACTGGTTTTGGTGCTTTGTATAATGTAAAGATAGATGGCAGTAATTTACAGAAATTACAAGAGAATTTAGTAATGAGTCATGCCTGTGGAACTGGAGATGAAGTACCAAAGGAAATTGTAAAACTGATGATTTTATTTAAAGTACAAGCTTTAAGCTATGGACACTCAGGAGTGCAATTGGCAACAGTAAATAGATTGATTGATTTCTATAATAATGATATTATTCCTGTAGTATATACACAAGGTTCATTAGGTGCTTCCGGAGATTTATCACCTTTAGCACATTTGTCTTTACCTTTAATAGGATTAGGAGAAGTGTATTATAAAGATGAAATAATTTCATCAAAAGAATTATTAAAAATATTTTCTTGGGATAAAATAAGTTTACAATCTAAAGAAGGTTTAGCCTTGTTAAATGGAACGCAGTTTATGTCTGCTTACGGAATTGATTGTTTGTTAAAAGCACATAAGTTATCGTATTTAGCAGATTTAATTGGTACTATTTCTTTGGAAGGTTTTGATGGAAGAAAAGAACCTTTTAATGAATTGATTCATTTTGCAAGACCACACAACGGACAAATAAAAACAGCACAAAGAATTAATACCTTCTTAGAGGATAGTGAATTAATAGCCCAAGAAAAGCAACATGTTCAAGATCCCTATTCTTTTAGATGTATGCCACAAGTTCATGGTGCAACAAAAGATACCATTCGATTTGTAACCAAAACTTTTCTAACAGAAATTAATTCTGTTACAGACAACCCTAATGTTTTTGTAGATGAAGATGAAATTATTTCTGGAGGAAATTTTCATGGGCAACCTTTAGCTTTAGGATTGGATTTTTTAGCAATTGCTTTATCAGAATTAGGAAATATATCAGAAAGAAGAACCTATCAGTTAGTTTCTGGTCACAGACATTTGCCACCTTTTTTGGCTTCAAACCCAGGATTAAATTCAGGTTTTATGATTCCACAATATACAGCAGCAAGTATTGTTAGTCAGAATAAACAGTATGCAACACCTGCAAGTGTAGATTCGATTGAATCTAGTAATGGGCAAGAAGATCATGTTTCTATGGGCGCAAATGCGGCAACAAAATGTAAGAAGATAGTAGATAATTTACAAACTATTTTTGCTATTGAGTTATTTACAGCTTCTCAGGCATTGAGTTTTGGAAACGGAAAAAGTTCTCCGTTTATAGAAAGTATCATTAGCCTTTTTAGAGCAGAAGTTACCATTGTAGAAGAAGATAGAGTTTTACATTATGATATTGTAAATGCTTCTAAATTTATTGCTTCTTTAGAAATTGATAGTTTGGAGTTATTTGATTAAGTTCACAAACTTTAATACTTATACGATTTCGTTCTAGTGAGGTATACCAAAAGTTAGTGAAGTTAGAATTTTCAGTAAAATATCAACGAGGAAACTTCTTTTTTAGATACAAAAAAATCCCAAACGTAAGTTTGGGATTTTTCTATTTTAAGATTTTGTTTCTGTTCTTGTTTCAGGTTTCTTTTCACCTTTTTCAATCTTGATGGTGAGCTCTTTTTTGTCATCATCAAAATCCATTGTAATTGTGTCTCCTTCTGATAACTTCGAATTCACAATTTCTTCTGCTAAAGCATCTTCTATATATTTTTGAATGGCTCTTTTTAGTGGTCTTGCTCCATACTTTTTATCGAAACCTTTGTCTGCTATATAATCTTTCGCTTTTTCGCTTAAGTTTAAAGTATAGCCTAAATCTGATATTCTGTTTAGTAATTTATCTAATTCAATATCTATGATAGAATGAATATCTTCTCTTTCTAGAGCATTAAATACAATTACGTCATCTATTCTGTTTAAAAACTCAGGAGCAAAAGACTTCTTTAAAGCACCTTCAATGACAGATTTCGCATGTGCATCTGCTTGTTCTTTTTTAGAGGAAGTACCAAAACCAACACCGCCACCAAAGTCTTTTAATTGACGCGCACCAATATTAGAAGTCATAATAATAATAGTATTTCTAAAATCGATTTTACGTCCAAGACTATCGGTAATATGTCCATCATCTAAAATTTGAAGTAACATATTAAATACATCTGGATGTGCTTTTTCAATCTCATCTAATAAAATAACTGAATATGGTTTTCTTCTAACTTTTTCTGTTAACTGCCCGCCTTCTTCATAACCTACATATCCTGGAGGGGCACCAACTAAACGAGAAATAGCGAATTTTTCCATGTATTCACTCATATCAATCCTAATCAAGGAATCATCAGAATCGAATAATTCACGCGCTAAAACCTTTGCTAATTGTGTTTTTCCAACTCCAGTTTGTCCTAAGAAAATAAAAGAACCAATGGGTTTATTTGGATCTTTTAATCCAACTCTATTTCTTTGTATTGCTTTTACAACTTTCGTTACAGCTTCATTTTGCCCAATTACTTTTCCTTTTATCATCGAAGGAAGTTCATGCAATCTATGCGTTTCTGCTTCTGCAACTCTATTTACAGGAATGCCTGTCATCATAGAAACTACTTCTGCAACATTGTCTTCTGTAACAATTTCCTTATTTAATTTAGAGTCATCTTCCCATTGTTTTTGGGCAGAATTTAAAGCAGCTTCAATATTTTTTTCATCATCTCTTAACTTTGCAGCTTCTTCATATTTTTGACCATTAACCGCTTTTGTTTTACGATCTCTAATAATTTCTAATTGCGATTCTAACTCTAAAACTTGTTGAGGAACTACAATATTTGTGATATGAATTCTAGAACCAGCTTCATCTAAAGCATCAATTGCTTTGTCTGGAAGATATCTATCTGTCATATATCTGTTTGTTAATTTCACACAAGCTTCAATAGCATCATCTGTATAATTTACATGATGATGTTCTTCGTATTTAATCTTAATATTTTGTAATATTTGAATGGTTTCTTCTACGGATGTTGGATCTACAATTACTTTTTGGAAACGACGTTCCAATGCGCCATCTTTTTCAATATTTGTCCTAAACTCATCCAATGTAGTTGCACCGATACATTGAATCTCCCCTCTTGCTAAAGCTGGTTTTAACATGTTTGAAGCATCTAGAGAACCTGTTGCACCACCAGCACCAACAATAGTGTGAATTTCATCAATAAATAAAATGATATCCTCATTTTTTTCAAGTTCATTCATTAAGGCTTTCATGCGTTCTTCAAACTGACCTCGATATTTAGTACCCGCAACTAAGCTTGCTAAATCTAGAGAAACAATACGCTTATCAAACAAAATTCTAGAAACTTTACGTTCTACAATTCTTAACGCTAAACCTTCTGCAATAGCAGATTTACCAACTCCAGGTTCACCAATTAGCATTGGATTATTTTTCTTTCTTCTACTTAAAATTTGCGAAACACGCTCAATTTCTTTTTGTCGTCCAACAACCGGATCCAATTTACCCTTCTCAGCTAAATCAGTTAAATCTCTACCAAAATTATCTAATACAGGAGTTTTTGATTTTTTAGCTGTTTTACTTTTTTGAGATTGATCAAAAGGATTTGGTTTTTCTGAAGCATATTCATCATCAGAAGGAGTCTCTGCAATTGGGTTTGATGGTAAATCGACATCAACATCATCTACATGCAATTGTTTATACAACGTTTTAACATCGTCATAATTAACATGATACTTTTGAATCAACTTTGTTGTTGGGTCATTTTCATTTCTTAAGATGCATAATAATAAATGTGCAGTATCTATCGCTTCACTTTGATATAATTTGGCTTCTAAAAAAGTTGTTTTTAGAGCTTTTTCGGCCTGTCTCGTTAGACGTAAACTTGGCTTATCTTTGTTTTCGGTAAATGTTGGGTTCGATGGGTTTAATTGTTCTAGTTTTTTACGTAATAAAATTAAATCAACATCAAATGTTGTTAAAATTTCTATCGCTTTTCCTTCGCCTTTTCTAATTAAACCTAATATTAGATGTTCCGTTCCAATAAACTCATGCCCTAATCTTAAAGCCTCTTCTTTACTGAAAGTGATCACATCTCTAACTTTTGGTGAAAAATTATCGTCCATATTTCGTTCTCTCTATATTGGTTTGTTGTAAATTTAGTCCTTTTTTTTTTCAATAATTACAAAAAATATGCCAATGATAAATTATTGACCTTTTAATTGTCACACTAAGGTAGAAAACTCTCGCAAATCAAGCAAATAAAATACTGTTAAAAATTATCATAAAATGTTGATAACTCTAGTCAATTACAGCCACTAAAACCTTTGTGAAAAGAGTGAGAAATAGTATCTTGCCTTGTTTTAAAAAAATGAATTAATTTTAATCAAAATATATATATGTCAGACGGAGAAAAGTTAATTCCGATTAACATTGAGGATCAAATGAAAGCTGCTTACATCGATTACTCGATGTCAGTAATTGTTTCAAGAGCATTACCCGATGTAAGAGATGGTTTAAAGCCAGTTCATAGAAGGGTTTTGTTTGGTATGCATGAGTTAGGAATTAAAGCAACTGGGTCCTACAAAAAATCTGCAAGAATTGTTGGGGAAGTTTTAGGAAAGTTTCACCCTCACGGAGATACTTCTGTTTACGATTCGATGGTAAGAATGGCGCAACATTGGAGTGTGCGTTATATGATGGTTGATGGTCAAGGGAATTTTGGTTCTGTGGATGGAGATAGTCCTGCAGCAATGCGTTATACTGAGGTTAGAATGCAAAAAATATCAGAAGACATGTTGGCTGATATTGAAAAAGATACCGTAGATCATCGTTTAAATTTTGATGATACTTTACAAGAACCAACAGTTTTACCAACTCGTATTCCTACTTTATTAGTAAATGGAGCTTCTGGTATTGCTGTAGGTATGGCAACAAATATGGCACCACATAACTTAACTGAAGTTATTAATGGAACTATGGCATATATCGAAAATAGAGATATTGAGATAGATGAGTTAATGCAACATATCACTGCGCCAGATTTCCCAACAGGAGGTATCATTTATGGTTACGATGGTGTAAGAGATGCTTTTCATACAGGTCGTGGACGTATTGTAATGCGTGCTAAAGCTATTATTGAAGAAGTTAAGGGACGTGAATGTATCATTGTTACAGAAATTCCTTATCAAGTGAATAAAGCAGAAATGATTAAAAAAACTGCTGAACTTGTTAATGATAAAAAGATAGAAGGTATTTCTAATATTAGGGATGAATCTGATAGGAACGGAATGCGTATTGTATATATCTTAAAACGAGATGCAATTCCTAATATCGTTTTAAATAAGTTATTTAAATACACACAATTACAAACTTCTTTTAGTGTAAACAATATTGCTTTGGTTAAAGGAAGACCAGAACAATTAAATTTAAAGCAGTTAATTCACTATTTTGTTGAGCACAGACATGAAGTTATTGTTCGTAGAACAGAATTTGAATTAAAGAAAGCAGAAGCGAGAGCACATATTTTAGAAGGATTAATTATTGCATCTGATAATATTGATGAAGTAATAAAAATTATTAGAGCATCTTCTAATGCAGATGAAGCAAAAGAAAGCTTAATAAAACGTTTTGAGTTAACTGAAATTCAAGCAAAAGCAATTGTAGAAATGCGTTTGCGTCAATTAACAGGTCTAGAACAAGATAAATTGCGTGCAGAGTTTGATGCTATCATGGCAACAATCATAGATCTAAAAGATATTTTAGCAAACGAACCTAGACGTTATCAAATTATTAAAGACGAGTTACTTCATATTAAAGATAAGTATGGTGATGAGCGTAGATCAGTAATAGAATATGCTGGTGGAGATATGCGAATTGAAGATATGATTCCTGACACAAAAGTGGTTGTAACAATCTCTAACGCAGGATATTTAAAACGCACAAATCTTGAAGAATATAAAGTTCAGAATAGAGGAGGAAGAGGTCAAAAAGGAGCAACTACAAGAAATGAAGATTTCTTAGAGCATTTATTTGTAGGGACAAATCATCAATATATGATGTTTTTCACTCAGAAAGGAAAAGTATTCTGGATGCGAGTGTATGAAATTCCTGAAGGTGGAAAAAACACCAAAGGTAGAGCGATGCAGAACTTAATCAATATTGAACAAGATGATAAAGTAAAAGCATTCTTAGTAACCCAAGATTTAAAAGACGAAGCCTACATTAATAGTCATTATGTAATTATGGCAACTAAAAAAGGTCAAGTTAAAAAGACTTCATTAGAGCAATATTCTCGTCCAAGAACAAATGGTATAAATGCAATTACTATTAAAGAAGGAGATGAATTATTAGAGGCAAAATTAACAACTGGAGACAGTCAAGTAATGTTAGCTTTAAAGTCTGGTAAATCAATTCGTTTCGAAGAAGCTAAAACCCGCCCAATGGGAAGAACCGCTTCGGGTGTTAGAGGTATTACTTTACAGCACGAAAATGATGAAGTAATTGGTATGGTTGCTGTTAATGATATGGAAAGCAATATATTAGTTGTATCCGAAAAAGGATATGGAAAGCGTTCTAAGTTAGAAGATTACAGAATTACCAATAGAGGAGGTAAAGGAGTTAAGACTTTAAATATATCAGAAAAAACAGGTAGTTTAGTCGCTATAAAAAATGTAGATGACTCTAACGATTTAATGATTATAAACAGATCGGGACTTACCATTAGAATGGCTGTTGAAGATTTAAGAGTTATGGGACGTGCAACACAAGGTGTTCGTTTAATAAATATTAAAGATTCTGACAGTATTGCTGCTGTTGCTAAAGTTGCTCACGAAGAAGAAACTGAAGAAGAAGAAATAGAAGGAGATGCTCAAGATGGCATGGAAATTGAAAATGATTCAGATGAAAATGATAATCAAGAATAACAATTAATTAAATACTTATTAAAAATGAAAAATCAAATATTAGCACTTTCTTTTGGATTGATGACCATTGGAGCATTTGCACAAAAAGCTGAATTAAAAGCTGCAGAGAAAGCGATAAAGAAGAGTGAATTTGCAGCAGCATTAACAGCTGTAAATTCTTTAGATGCTATGGAAGCAACTATGGCTGCTAAATACAAAGCAAAATATTATTATTTAAAAGGACAAGCTTTATCAGGTCAAGATCTTTATAGCGAGGGTGCGGATGCCTTCAATAAATTATTTGCTTATGAAATTGAAATAGGAAAAGCTAAATACACCAAATTAGCACAACCTATGCTAAATTCTATGATAGAAAAAATTTCTAACAAAGCAGCTAAACTTTACAATGATGATAAAGACTATAAAGGTGCTTCAGAAAATTTTTATTTAACTTATAAATTGTATCCAGCAGACACAACAACATTGTATAACGCAGCAATAAGCGCTAACATAGCAAAAGAATACGACACTGCTCTACTTTTTTATAATGAATTAAAAACAATTGGATATACTGGTGTTCTTACACAATATTTAGCTGTAAATAAGGAAACGAATGAAACAGAAAATTTAGGTGGTAAAGGACAAAGAGATTTAATGGTAAAAGCAGGCGGGTATATAAACCCTACAGATGAAACTACAGAGTCTAAACAAGTAGAAATCATTAAAAATATTGGTTATATTTTAGTGAAACAAGGAAAAACAAAGGAAGCAATTATAGCGATTAAGGAGGCAAGAAAATCTAATCCAAAAGATTTAAACTTGTTGTTAAACGAAGCTGATCTGTATGTTAAACTAGAACAAATGGATAAGTTTGGTGATTTAATGGAAGAAGCTATTACATTAGACCCAAAGAATCCAACTCTTTTCTTTAACCTAGGTGTTGTTAATCAAAATCAGAAGAAAACAGATGAAGCAGTAAAGTATTATAAGAAGGCTATTGAATTAAAGCCAGATTATGCTGATGCTTACATGAATTTATCTGCGGCTATTTTATCTGGACAATTAGCGATTGTTAATGAAATGAATAATAACCTTAGCAATTTTAAAAAATATGATGAGTTAGAGGCTAAGCAAAAAGAGTTATACAAAAAAGCTTTACCATATTTAGAAAAAGCAGACGGTATTAAAAGGTCTTTAGAAACGGTAAGATCTCTTTTAAATATTTATGATATTTTAGAAATGAATGATAAAGCAGATGCTTTAAGACCAATCTATAAAGAAATGAGAGGCTAGTAATACGCTTAAGATCCTATATAAAAAAACCGAAACTTAAAAGTTTCGGTTTTTTTTATACTATTTTTTTGATGACTCTAAGTTTATGAGTATGCTTTTGTATGTCGGCATTAAAAATACCACTATGATCTAAAGTGTCAATCCTTACTTTACCGTGTGCATGTATAATATGGTAGTCATTTAAAATAATTCCTACATGAATGATATCACCTTCTTCGTTGTCAAAAAAAGCCAAATCACCTGGTTCACTTTCTTCAATAAAACTTAATACTTCACCTTGTGAGGCTTGTTGTTTAGCATCTCTAAAAAGATTGTAACCACAAAGTTTATAAACCATTTGTGTAAAACCAGAACAATCGATACCAAAAGGAGTTTTACCTCCCCATAAAAATGGAGTATTTAAATAGGTAAATGCTTTTTGAATAATTTCACTTTTTAAAAGTGTTCCAGTAAAAATAGCACCTTCGTATTTAAACCTTTTCGTGTTGATGTAAAACTGATCTTTAATGTAAAAAGGTAATCTAGAGCCTAAAGGAATTGTTATTAAATCATTTGTTGAGCTAGAAATAAAATCAATTATTTCACCAGAATAAATAGGATCAATTAAGGATAGTTTGTGAAATAAATCTTCTGAAATTTCTTCAAATTGTATATTATCGATATAGCCTTCATAATCATCAAAAGCTAATTGAATCTTACTCCAATTTTTTTCTTTCTCAATAATTGTAAAATGCTCGCCAAATAACACCTGACTAGTCATCTCTGAAGTATCAGAAGCTTCTGCACGAATAGGAACAATACTAAGATTACAAATACCGTAAATCAAACTCTATTTTTTATATTCTTTCAATAATTATTGCACTAGCACCACCACCACCATTACAAATTGCAGCAGCACCAATTTTGGCATTATTTTGTTTTAATATTGATGTTAAAGCAATTACAATTCTTGCACCAGAAACACCTAAAGGATGTCCTAAAGAAACGGCTCCACCATTTACGTTTACAGTATCATCTGTAAGACCTAAAATTTTCATA
>LAQA01000040.1:0-2825 GCA_000981625.1 Flavobacteriaceae bacterium ASP10-09a | reverse complement strand
TGAGCAGCATCTGCAAAACTTTTTATTTTTGCAAGTGGAGTTATATTTAATTCTTTGGCTTTTTCAGCAGACATTAAAACCAATGCTGCTCCACCATCATTTATGGTAGATGCATTTGCGGCAGTTACAGTTCCATCTTTTGTAAAAGCGGCCCTTAAAGCTGGAATTTTCTCCATTTTCACATTTTTGTATTCTTCATCTTCAGAAAAAATAACAGGTTCTCCTCTTCTTTGTGGAATTGAAACAGGCACGATTTCATCATCAAATTTACCTTCGCTCCAAGCTTTTGCCGAACGATTATAAGACTGAATTGCAAATGTATCTTGATCTTCTCTAGAAAATTCATATTTGGCAGCACACTCGTCAGCACAAACTCCCATAGCAACTTTACCATAGGCATCTACTAAACCATCTCTTTGCATACCATCTTCCATGGTAATTGGGCCAAATTTAGATCCATTTCTTGCATGTTGATAATGGGGAATTGAACTCATATTTTCCATTCCACCAGCAATAACTACATCTGCATCACCCAAAGAGATTGTTTGCGCTGCTAACATTATCGCTTTCATACCAGAAGCACAAACTTTATTTACAGTTGTACAAGGAACAGTGTCGGGGATCCCAGCATAAATTGCAGCTTGTCTTGCAGGTGCTTGACCTAAGCCAGCTGAAACTACATTTCCCATAAAAACTTCGTCTACTAAATTAGCATCTAAGTTTATTTTTTCTAAAGCTCCTTTTATGGCGATTGCGCCCAATTTTGTAGCAGGTATTGAAGATAAGCTCCCCATAAAACTTCCTATTGGTGTTCTCGCTACTGATACAATTACAACATCTTTCATACTATGAATTTATCGTTTTTATTTGAAAATTATATTGCTAAAATAACCAAATAAAATCAAAAAGAAATCTTAATAGATGTGTAATTTTTAAGCGTCACAATTTTACTGTAAATTTGTTATAACAAGAGCGATAACGATGAGTGAAATAGTAAACAAAATCTACAGAAACAATACCATCATCTATAAGGTATTTTTATTTTTAATTACCACGATAGCGATCGTGTATTTGTTTCCAAAAGGAGGTCAATTTAAGTACGATTTTAACAATGGTCAACTTTGGAAATATGATAATTTATATGCACCTTTTGATTTTGCAATTCAGAAAACAGCTGAAGAAATTACTATTGAAAAAAAACAAATAGAAGTCAATGCAAAACTGTATTTTAAATACGACAACAATATCGTTGATGATGCAAAACTAAATTTTAAGAATAGAATATCTCAACTAAATTTTAGTGACTCTTTAACTGTTGATGAAATTAAGCGGCTAACAAATACAGGGGAGAATATTATTCAAAAGGTCTATGAAGTTGGTTTCCTTGAGGTTGTAAGTGAAGGGAGAGTCTCTGTAAAAAATCAAATAATTGCACTAAAAAAAGAGAATGAGGTACAAGATGTTTTATTTAAAAACTTGTTAACTTCAAAAAATGTTTTGACAATTATCAATACTAATTTAGGAGATGAGCCTTATGCAAATGCTCAAAAATTAGTTTTAAATATTTTAGCCGGAATTATAAAACCCAATGTTTTTTATGACAAAGTTTTATCTAATAAAATAATTGATAATGAAATAAGTCATATTTCCTATACGAAAGGAAAAGTTGCATCAGACGAGCTTATTATTTTAAAAGGTGATATTGTTAAAGATAGGAAACTAGCCGTTCTAAATTCTTTAAAAAGTGAGTTTGAATCTAAAGTATGGACAGATTCAAATTATAATTGGATTGTTTTTGGATATACCATATTGGTTTCTTTAGCTTTATTGATGTTGTTATTGTTTTTGTATAAAAATCGATCAGAAATTTTTAATAATAATACTAAGGTAACATTCATTTTTTTTAATGTATTTGCCATGATTTTTATACAAACATTGGTTATAAAATACAATTCAGATTATTTATATATTGTACCATTGAGTATACTTCCTATAATTTTAAAAGCCTTTTTTGATGCTCGATTGGGTTTGTTTACCCATGTTTTAACAGTGCTACTTCTAGGGTATATTGTGCCGAATAGTTTTGAGTTTATTTATTTACATATTATTGCGGGTATTGTTACGATATTGACTGTTTCTGAGTTGTATAAGAGAGCAAATCTATTTATTTCGGTGGCACAGATTACCCTAATTTATATGATTACCTATTTTGCTTTTTCTATTATTAAAGAAGGAAATGCATCACAAATAAATGGAGACTATTTTATCCTATTTGCCCTAAACGGGTTGTTGTCTTTCTTATCTTTCCCACTTATTTATATTTATGAAAAAGTCTTTGGATTAGTTTCTGATGTTACGCTTTTAGAGCTTTCAAATACGAATACTAAGCTTTTAAGAGAGTTGAATGAAAAAGCTCCAGGAACATTTCAACATTCAATGCAAGTGGCTAATTTAGCAGAAGCTGCAGCGAATGAAATAGGTGCGAACTCGATGTTGGTTAGAACAGGTGCATTGTATCACGATATCGGTAAGATGTTAAACCCAATGTATTTTATTGAAAATCAATCTACAGGTGTAAACCCACACAATGATTTATCTCCGAGAGATAGTACTAAGATTATTACAGACCATGTTATAAAAGGAGTAGAGTTAGCTAAAAAACATAATTTACCAGATAGAATTATCGATTTTATAAGAACACATCATGGAACAAGTTCTACCTATTATTTTTATAAAAAAGAACAAGAATTAAATCCAGATACCAAAGTTGATATTAAGAAGTTTCAATACCAAGGACCAATTCCGTTTTCAAAAGAAACAGCAAT
>LAQA01000039.1:4656-13679 GCA_000981625.1 Flavobacteriaceae bacterium ASP10-09a | reverse complement strand
ACAACTCGTTATATCTAAATAATTTATTCTTAGCTTTTAAATAACTTCTATAAATAACCTCAAATTCAATCAATTCATTAAAGCAATAAGGAGTGTTTTTAGAGCTTCCTATAATTTTATCTCCATTATTTAAAACACTCTTTTCACAATCACTTACAAGTGGCATATATTCAAGAGAAATAGCATCTTTATATAAAGGAACTAGAATGTTTTCTTTTGCTAACAAGCTAGAATAACCTGTAGCTCTATCTAAAACAAAAATACTTGCGTTAATTGTATTAGCTCCTCTATTTTTTTTAACAAGGTCTGTTTCTACATAAAACATAAATTCTGAAGAGGGTCTACATTCGTATTTTTGTGAAGAAAGAATCTTAATTACATTGATGTCTTCTAAATTTAGTTTGATTTCTGCAAAATTACTTTCTTTTGGTACAAAAGAAAAAATAGTTATTGAAAAGACAACTAATACTGTGATTTTTTTTAAAAAATTCATGAGAAATAATTATAAAAATATTTACCTAAAAGTATAAAATAAATAAGCATCTGTCAATCCCCAAAAATGATGAAATTTTAGGCTCCCTATAAACAGGGATATATCTACCCATTTACAGGGAGACTAAAAAATTAAAAAACTGATTATTAATGCTTTAAAAAATAATTATTATAAATATTGATTTCTTTTAAATCGATTATTTAACATAAGAACACTCTTACAAACGTCAAATTAAGCGTTTGTAAAAAAAAAAGATTGATAAGTTTATATCACATATAATATTTATCTTTGTAGAAGTATGAGCACAACTTTTTTATTTATTAGTGGTCCAGAAATAATGGTAATTATGTTAATCGTAGTTATGGTTTTTGGGGCGGATAAAATTCCTGAAATTGCCAGAGGTTTAGGCAAAGGAATGCGTCAAATTAAAGATGCAACAAATGATATTAAAAAAGAAATTAATGATAGTGCTAAATCTTCTGATTTAGACACAAATGTTGGCAAAGATATTCAGAAAGAAATTAATAAAGTTAAAGATAATATTGACGACCTAACTGGGCCAATAAAAAGACATTTTTAAAATACATTTTTCTTTAACTTAAGTCCTTCAATCCTTATAGCCTCTAGCTGCTTTAAAAACTTATAGTAACCTATTTCACTCTACTAATCGTTAAACCATCTCTTATTGGCAGTAAAACGGTTTCTATTCTGTCATCACAATTCAATAGTTTATTGTATTCTAAAAGGACCTTTGTATCTAGATCTTTAGGGTTTAATTCTTCTACAACTTTACCACTCCAAAGTACATTGTCAGACAAAATAATTCCTCCAGAATTCATTTTATCAATTATTAAATGAAAGTAATTTACGTAGTTGGCTTTATCTGCATCAATAAACACTAAATCAAATTTTTTATCAATCTTCGGAATAATTTCAAGAGCATTACCAACCTTTTGTTCAATTTGATTTCTAAAGTTAGATTTTTTAAAATATTTATTTTGTAACGTTTCTAATTCTTCGTTTTTATCAATAGTTATGATTTGTCCTTTAGGTGATAATCCTTCCGCTAAACAAAGTGCAGAATACCCCGTGTAAGTCCCGATTTCTAAAATATTTTTAGGTTGAATTAACTTAGATATTATAGACAAAACTCGCCCTTGAAAAGCACCACTTAACATTCTAGGATTCAATACTTTTTGCCAAGTTTCTTTACTTAGTTCTTTTAAAATTTTTGGCTCTTGTTGTGAATGATTTACAGCGTAATCATCTATTTTATTTGGTAAAAAATGCATATTTTGTTTGGTCGAGCGCAGTCGAGACCTCATTTAGTGACTAAAAAACCACTCGACTGTGCTCGAGGGAATAACATCAAAAATACAAAAAACGGAAGCTATATCTCTATAAATTCCGTTTCAATATAACAAAAAATCAAAAAATGAATTATACTTTAAACTCTTTTATTTGTTTTTTTAAAACCTCTTTGTCTGTCTGAGAAAGATAATTAATTTTGTTTTTACAAGCTGCCGATTTGTCTTTATATAAACCCGACATTCTTTTGTTTTGACGTGTATAAAGTTTGCAAATTTTACAGCCTAAAAAATGTAAGGTTAACTTAATTTTCTCAAAAAATGAAGCTTCTTTGTATTGACTTTTGTCACAAATGGTTGTTGCTTCATTGCAGGTTATGTGTAGTTTTTTTAACATCTCTTAATTATTAAACCAATTATCTTCCATACATTTTCTTAGCTGAGTTCTAGCCCTATGGATGATAACCCATAAATTTGACGCTGTAATATCCAACTCCTTACAAATTTCTTCAGTTTCAAATTCTTGAATGGTTTTCATTCTAAAAACCAAGGCATATTTTTCTGGCAAATTATCGATACAATTGTCTAATTGCGTTTTTAACTCTTGGTTTTCTATTGCTTTCTCTGACGCATTATCCCAACTTTGTGGCACACGTTCTTCAATCCAACTTCCTTCATTTTCTCCATCATTGTAAAAACTCATTCGAACTTCTGCTTGTCCTTTTTTAGAATTAATTTTTCTGTAATGATCGATTACTTTTCTTTTTAAAATAGATACCAACCAGGTTCTTTCTGAAGCTTTACCTTGAAAATTTTTAGCCGATTTTAGGCCCGCAAAAAATGTATCTTGTACCAAGTCTTTCGATAAATCAGAATCATTAACACGCACAACAGCATAATTAAACAGGTAATCTGCGTAATTATCTATCCATTTATCAGGGTTTAAAATAATTTTTTCTTGGAGCATTTTTTTGTTTAAAAATCAAATATAGGCCTATTTTTTCATCTTTTGAAGCCTAGTAATTATCTCTTTTTCTTATGTGAACTAAATTAATGATTTTCTTCTATTATGAAATAACAAAAAGAGTTAGCGACTAAATAACTAGTGTTTACAACAACTTTAATATTGCAAAAAAGTGATTTCCCACTAAATATCATTTTTAAAATATTTTCTGATTTCTATTTTAAAGTATTCTTTGTCATAATTATTTCTTGTCCTTTATAAAATCCTTTTTTTTAAAAAAAACCACCATTTTACCAAAAACAAATTAACGAAGTGTTATCTAGTAAAATATCTATTGATATTTCTTACTTTTACCCCATTCAATATATACAAAATATGTCCGTAGCTAAAAAACAGTACAAGAGAATTACCGTAAAATCTTTGGTAGAAATGAAGGCAAATGGAGAGAAAATTTCCATGTTAACTGCTTACGATTATACCATGGCAAAAATTTTAGACAAAGCTGGTTTAGATGTTCTTTTAGTGGGTGATTCTGCTTCAAATGTAATGGCGGGTCACGAAACCACTTTGCCAATTACATTAGATCAAATGATATACCACGCAAGTTCTGTAGTTAGAGCTATTGAACGTTGTTTGATTGTAGTAGATTTACCTTTTGGTAGTTATCAATCTGATCCAAAAGAAGCTTTACGCTCTGCTATTAGGATTATGAAAGAATCTGGTGGACATTCGATAAAACTAGAAGGTGGAAGAGAAGTTAAAGAGTCTATAAAACGTATTTTAAACGCAGGAATCCCTGTGATGGGGCATTTAGGATTAACTCCACAATCAATCTATAAATTCGGAACATATACTGTTAGAGCAAAAGAAGAAGAAGAGGCAGAACAATTAATGGAAGATGCTTTGATGTTAGAAAGAATTGGTTGCTTTGCTATTGTTTTAGAAAAAGTTCCTGCCGAATTAGCTAAAAAAGTTGCAGAAGCTATCTCCATTCCTGTTATAGGAATTGGGGCTGGAAATGGTGTTGATGGACAAGTTTTAGTAACCCATGATATGATAGGAATGACACATGAGTTCAACCCTCGTTTTTTACGTAGATATTTAGATTTATTTTCGGATATGACAGGCGCTTTTGAACAATATGTTACCGATGTAAAAAGTAAAGATTTTCCAAGTGATAAAGAGCAGTATTAAAAATATTATTGGCTTTTTATAGAAAATTAAAATAGAAAAATTTCATCATTATATCTAATAATCTAATCGTCTAATAAGAAAGTAATCAATTAATGAAAGTTCTACATTTAGACACAAATCACCCTCTTTTACTTAATCAACTCTCTAAATTAGGGTTTACAAACTATGAGGATTATACTTCTTCAAAAAAACAAGTTGAAACCAAAATTCATTTGTATGATGGTATTATCATCAGAAGTAGATTCTCAATAGATAAAGCATTTTTAAATAAAGCGACAAACCTGAAATTTATTGGTAGAGTTGGTGCTGGTTTAGAAAATATAGATTGTGATGATGCAGCTTCTCGTAATATCGAATTAATTGCGGCTCCTGAAGGAAATAGAAATGCTGTTGGTGAACATTCTTTAGCAATGCTTTTATCGCTTTTTAATAAATTAAACAAAGCTGATAAAGAAGTTAGAAGCGGAGCATGGTTGCGTGAAGAAAACAGAGGAATTGAACTTGATGGAAAAACCATTGGGTTAATTGGTTATGGAAATATGGGGAAATCATTCGCAAAAAAACTGCGTGGTTTTGATGTTAATGTTCTTTGCTATGATATAAAACCAAAAGTCTCAGATGAAAATTGCAAACAAGTTTCTTTATCCGAATTACAAGATAGAGTAGATGTTTTAAGCTTGCATACACCTCAAAATGAGCTCACAAAAAATATAATAAATACTAATTTTATCAATGGATTTAAAAAGAATTTTTGGTTGATAAATACTGCACGAGGGACATCGGTCGTTACTAAAGATTTAGTTGAATCTTTAAAGTCAGGTAAAATATTGGGTGCTGGTTTAGATGTTTTAGAATACGAAAAATCATCTTTTGAAAACCTTTTTTCTGATGATAAAATGCCAAAGGCTTTTAAGTATTTAATCAATTCAAAAAATGTAATTCTGTCTCCACATATTGCAGGTTGGACTATTGAAAGTAGGGAAAAACTAGCACAAACGATTGTCGATAAAATTAAAGCAAAATTTTTTTAGTTTTAAAGCTTTTTTGATGGTCTAGAAGAATAAAGTTAAAACGGTAACACTAATTAAATACAAATAAAAGCCACATTCTTTTTTAAAAAGGAAATAAATGACTAATATGTTGATTGTTAAGTGTTTATGTGTAAAATTAGATTTACAAGAAGATAATTAAGTTAGTTCGTGGTTTATTTTTTAAAACTAATGAGCAAACAACTAATTGTGGATGTAAAGAAAAAACTCCTTTAAAAGTTTCTGTTTGCAAAAAAAACCATATTAAATCTTATATTAAAACTGAATGTTGAGTGTTAAACAATGAAGGTAACAAAATGTAACTTTAAAAAATTATAGAGAAAAATCTTAAAGAAGAGACCTAAACAACCATAATAACCTATTAAAATTAATTCAATTAATGAAACTACTATCGAATTACCCAACAGAAGTTTTGATACTTCTTTTTTTAACTGTAACTTTTTTACAATCTGGAATTGACAAACTACTAGATTGGAAAGGGAACCTTTCTTTTATCAAATCACATTTTAAAAATTCTCCTTTAAAAAACAGTGTGCCCCTACTATTAGCCGCTATTCTAATTTTAGAAATAATTGCTTCATTTTTAATGTTATTTGGTATGTATCAATTATACACATCAGGAGTAAAAGAAATTGCTTTGTTAGGAACAGAGCTTTGTGCTATCGTTTTAATTTTCTTGTTGATTGGCCAACGACTCGCAAAAGATTATGCAGGTGCTATGTCTTTAGCGGTCTATTTTATAATTACACTTTTTGGTGTTTATTTATTAAATAGTTAAAATTTATTATTACCTACAATAACAATAAGAAAATACTATAAAGAAAGCTCTTAAAATTCGCGTTTTAAGAGCTTTTCTTTTTTAATTAAGGTAATTCTATTGTTGAAAAGAAAAACTTGAAAAGAGTGTTTTTAAAATCGTTTTTAGTCCTTTTTAAGCACATAAATTAAAGAAGAATATTCTTTAGTGCTTCTTGCTTTTAAATTTGAAACAAAACCTCTGTAAAAAAAATTTAAAGAATTCATTTTCCCATATTTATATTTCTCACTTAAAAGAGAAACATAATAACCATCAAACTTCATTGGGATTGTCTTTTCAACAACCATATTTACTTCTGAAAATAATTTAAAAATTGATGTTTGAGAGAAATGCCATAAATGTCTTGGCACATCAAAAGCCGCCCAAAACTCTTTGTAATAATTTGCATCATCACTTTTAAAATTGGGTACTGCAATTATTAATCTCCCATTATCAGCAAGCAAACTATGTAAAATTGAAATGTATTCTGATAAATTTTCTACATGTTCTAAAACATGCCAAAGTGTAATTACATCAAACTTTGTTTTTTTAAATTCTGATAAATTTTCTTGTAAATTAATTCCTTTTTTATAGGCAATATTTCTAGCATCTAAACTCGGTTCAATTCCTGAAACTTTCCATGAATTACTTTTACAAACTTTTAAAAAATCTCCTGTCCCTGCTCCAACATCTAAAATATTTTTTGATGAAGTTTCAAAAGAATTAATTAGTTTTAATTTTCTTTTTAAAGTGATGTTTTTTACTACTTGGTAGACCTTATCGAGTAAACTCTTTTTACTATCTGTGTGAGAAATATAATCTTCGCTTTTATAATAATCTTCTAAGTTTTCTGGGACAGGATTTGTAACCAACATATCATATTCATTGTTTATCATTACTTGATAAACTTCACCAGAAACAGTATGATCTTTACAGCTTAAAAAAGGTTGTAAATTTTTATAAAAGTCTTTTTCTTTTGCCATTTATTGTGAATTGTTCCACGAGGAACATCTTAAAAAATATTGATATTTATCTTCCCATATAAACCAATAGAACCGAAATGTCACTTGGTGAAACTCCACTAATTCTACTCGCTTGTGAAATTGAAGTCGGTTGAATTTTACCCAACTTTTCTCTAGCTTCATAAGACAATGATTGTAGTTTTTGATAATTAAAAGTAGCTGGTATTTTTACATTTTCTAATCTATTTAATTTATCAGCATTGTTTTTTTCTTTATCAATATAGCCTGAATATTTTAAATGAATTTCAGCCTGCTCTATAACCTCTTTGTCAATATTATTGTCTTTTAAAAAACTACTTAACTTTTTTATATTTTTAAAATCAGAAAAGTCTAATTGCGGTCTTGACGCAATCTTAAACAACTTCATAGATTGATTGATCAATGCTAAATTCTTAGCCTCTAAAATCGGATTAATATCCTCTTGTCGAACACTCGTCTCATTTAAAAACTTGATTAACAAGTCTGTTTTACGTTGTTTTTCAAGAACTCTATCCATACGCTCTTTTGACGCTAAACCAAGTTCGTATCCTTTGGGAGTTAAACGCAAATCTGCATTATCTTGACGTAACAACGTTCTGTACTCTGCTCTTGAAGTAAACATTCTATAAGGCTCTTCTGTACCTTTAGTTATAAGGTCATCAATTAAAACAGCAATATATGCTTCGTTCCTTTTTAAAATAAAAGGCTCCTTACCTTGGGTTTTTAATGCGGCATTTACACCCGCCATTAATCCTTGAGCAGCAGCTTCTTCGTAACCTGTAGTACCGTTTATTTGACCTGCAAAAAACAAGTTTTCAATTAATTTTGTTTCAAGCGAATGCTTTAATTGAGTTGGTTGAAAGAAATCATATTCAATTGCATAACCATATCTTAAAAACTTTACATTTTCGAAACCCTCTACAGCTCTTATAGCTTTATCTTGGATATCTTCTGGAAGAGATGTTGAAAACCCATTAACATACATTTCAACAGTCGTCCAACCTTCTGGTTCTACAAAAATTTGATGCCTATCTTTAGTTGCAAAGCGATCTACTTTATCTTCAACCGAAGGACAATATCTTGGACCTGTAGATTGTATTCTACCATTAAACATAGGTGACCTATCAAACCCTTCTCGCAACAGATTATGAACCTTAGGGTTTGTGTACGTTAAATAACAAGAACGTTGTTTCTTTAAGGCGCTTGTCGTTGGTAAATAAGAAAATTTTTCCGTGATTTCATCTCCAGGTTGTTCTGTCATTTTAGAATAATCTAAAGACCTACCATCAACTCTTGGTGGTGTTCCGGTTTTCATTCTACCTGATTCAAAACCTTTAGCAACTAGTTCTTCTGTAATTCCTGTAGAAGCTCCTTCACCCGCTCTTCCGCCTCCAAAACTTTTATCACCAATATGAATTAATCCATTTAAGAAAGTTCCTGCAGTTATAATCACGGTTTTCGCATTAATCTTTAAACCTAAAGCTGTTTTTACACCAATTATTTTATTACCATCGAACAACAAACCATTAACAGAGTCTTGATAAAAGTCTACATTTTCTGTTTGTTCTAACATAGTTCTCCAACACTCTGCAAACTGCATTCTATCAGATTGCACTCTTGGACTCCACATAGCAGGTCCTTTAGACTTGTTAAGCATTTTAAACTGTATTGCCGTCTTATCGGTTACAATTCCACTGTAACCCCCTAAAGCATCAATCTCTCTTACAATTTGACCTTTTGCGATACCACCCATTGCTGGGTTACAACTCATTTGTGCAATATTTTGCAAATTCATTGTAATTAATAGGGTGTGTGCACCCATGTTTGCAGCAGCAGCGGCAGCTTCACTTCCTGCGTGACCTCCTCCTACTACAATTACATCATATGTTGTTGAAAATAAACTCATCCTATTATAGTTCCACGTGAAACTTTTGTTTTAATTAATTGATTATCAATCACTTATTGTTAATAACGCTAAGTTTTCTGCATTTCTCATTTCAATTTTTTCTGCTTCAGTTTTATCCTTAAGACCCATGTAATGCAAAACCCCATGTATCATAACTCTATGCATCTCTTCTTCAGCTGAAACCTTAAAATCATTAGCATTCTCATTTACTCTTTCTACAGAAATAAAAATATCTCCAGAAATTAATTTACCTAAAGAATTATCAAAACTAATAATATCCGTTAGCGTATCGTGTTGTAAAAATTCTACGTTT
>LAQA01000039.1:0-4595 GCA_000981625.1 Flavobacteriaceae bacterium ASP10-09a | reverse complement strand
ATCCAATTTTCTAAAAGATTTTCATCTTTTAATTGAAATAACGTTTCATAATTAAATGCAATCATATTAGTCTTTTTTGGTATCAGAAAAATAGGCTCTAACCTTCTTTTTATAATTTTGCTGCAAAGGTAATGATTGTCTATTTAATATCTCTATTTGATTGTAAAACTGCTTTTTAAAATTAAGAGCTTTCATTTTATTTTTTCCAAAATCCTTTTGATTTACTGTAGATTTTCGCTTTTTATCTTTTCCTTGCTCAAGAGCCGCTCTGTCTAACTTAAGCAATTCGTAGTTTAATTGTTGCATTTTTTGAAGCGTATTAGAATTAAACCCTTTAACAAGAATTTCATTTTCTAATTGCTCCATTGTTTTTAATACTTTTTTTGCTGCCACATTTCCACCTGGTTTATTGCCTTCAACTTCTTTTATTGCATCTTGAAGTGCTTGTCTTAATTGGGATTGTTGCTTAAAAATTTCGTACAATTCACCATCTAAGTCATCATTAGAATTTCCTTTTCCTTGACCTTGCTTCTTTCCATTTTCTCCAAATTGCCCCCCTTTTCCACTTTTACCTTTCACTCCCTTTTTTCCAGACTTACCATTTTTACCCGGTTTTTCTCCCTCTTTTCCCTTGCCTTTTTCTCCACCCTTCTTCATGCCGTCCTTCATCTTCTTAGAAAGATCTCCTTGTTTTTTTATCAAATCTGGTAAACTAAAGCCCTGCCCCTTTCCTTTCTTTCCTTTGCCCATCTTCATAGACATTGCATTTTGCATGTTATTTAAAATATTACTTAAATAATCAGCTAGATTATTAGTAGCAGTCATTACATAACGTTGATTGGATGTACCTTGAGGAAATCTATTCTCAGAAAAATTTTCTAATGACAAGTCTAAATTGTAATGCGCAGAGGATAAATCATCTTGAATTTTAATTGATATTTTTGGAAGACGCATCGATAAAACATAAAGGCTATCATCTATGTGTTCAAAATAAGTTTTTAATTGATTTTGTTTTTTTAAATCTGTTCCAAAATCTGGATGAGCAGTTGAGGTTATGCTAAACTTATTCATCAACTGTTCTTGCTCAAAAGAGAAAATAACCAAATTTTCTAGAATCTTTCGCAAGTCATCCATGTTTTCTTCCATAGATTCTCCCTCCATTTGCATCATTGCTTTTTGCATTTTAGCGCTCATCTCTTTCATTTTTTTAGAGGATTGCTTCTGGTTTTTCTTGGCTTCTTGCTCTTTCTTTTCTTTTAAGTTTTCTTCAGCTTTTTTCAACTCTTTATCAATGTCGTCCTTCTCATCTTCAACATCAGGCAATTCCATTGGTTCTTTAAGTTGATCATTATCTTTACGAAGTTCTTTTAATTCCTTTTTTATATCATCAAAACCTTTTTTTATTTCTATTTGAGCCTCTAATGTATTTTCTAATCTCTTTTCTATTTCTTCTTGCGTTTTTGCTAATTCTTGTATTTTATTCGCAATTTGCATCGTTTTTTGTTCCACATAAAAACGCTTTATCAGTTCTAAGGTTTTTTCTAAACTACGTTGTTGCTGTTTATTTTGTTGTGCTAATTCTTTAGCTTTTTTAACTAAATCTTGTTTGTTTAATTTATCAGCCATTTTCTGAATTTCATCCAATAACTTTTGTTGTTTATCTAGCTTTTTTAATTCTTTTATCCGCTCTTTTAGTGCTTCTTTTTTCTCCAGAAGGCTCTCGTTCTCTTCTTTTTTTTCATCAAGGTTTTCTTGCAACTTATCAGTTTGACGCTGCATCATTTTTTTGTATTGTTCTTGACGCTTAATAAAACTCTCTATTTTCTTTTTATCACTCCAGTTAATGTTTTTTTTATTCTGTAAATCTTGCTGAATAGTTTCTAATTTTTCTTGCTGTTTCTGTTGCTTTTGAATAGAATTTTCTAGAGCATTAATTGTATTTCTTTGCTCTTGTAAAAGCTCTTCTTCGACCTCCTCTACTGTTTTTTGTCTATAATTAAAAATTTTACTTTTTGTACTCTTGTTTCCATTTAGGTCGTCATTGTCAAATACCTGAAAATACATTTCATAATTCTTTCCTTTTTGTAAGTTTAATCCTTCAGGAAATTCATGAAAAAATGTTTGAATATTTTGACTCAGTATAGAAATATCAAAAACTTTAATTTCTTTTGGAGTTTCTTCATTATAGTAAATCAATTCTAATTTTTTTAATCCATAATCATCAGAAATCTGACCTGCAAATTGAGCTGTTCCACGTGAAATACTATCAATATTTGAACTCACAGAAATTAATGGATATTCATCCTTTACAACATCTACAGAAAATTGCAAATTCTCATAATCTTTCAAATTTTTATTGGAAGATGAAATTTGATAACTCAATGAATTTCGAATCCTTTTCGAATACTGAAAACGACCATCGATAAGGCTTGTAAAATAAGCTCTTTTTTCGTTGTTGATAAAAGACAACGAATCTGTTTTTGACGTTTGCACCTGCCATGTAATTTTGGTGCCTTCGGGAACTGTTAGATTTCCAGCATTTTTAATCGTTTCGTTTCTTATTCCTAAATAATTAGGATATCTTAATTGTAAATAAATATCATTTATAGTTGGTGTTGCTATTGCGTTTATTTGATAATTTTGAGACTGGATTCCATTTGCTTCTACATAAAAGATTACAGGCTCTTGTACTTGAGAAAACGTATAGGAAAAAATAGTATTTCCAGTATTATCTAGATAGTACTGTTGCTTGTTGAAAATTATTTTTGCTTCTCTTGGAACCGTATTACCTATTGTTTTTAAAGAGATTGTAATAGATTTTCCTTGAATAACTTGCAAATCAGAATTTAATAAAAGAAAAGAAAAGGGTGCAGGGGGATTGTATGCTGTTCTGTGATTTACAACACGTTTTAGGCTTTGTGACAGTGATTCATTAACGCCAGTAAGCATAATAATTAGCCAAATTAAGACAGGAATAATTGCGTATTTTAAATATTTTTTATTCTGTTTAAAATCTATGGCTTTTACAAATGATATTGGTGCTAATTCATTGGCTTTTTGGTCGATGCTCGCCAAGATTAAGTCAGAGGCATCGGTAGTATCTTTTAATTGTAATATGTTTAATAATTTATCCTGAACTTCCGGAAAATGGTTTCCAATAATTTTAGAGGATTCTTGCAAAGAAATACCTTTCCTAAAACCAATTAATTTAGAAATCGGAATGGCTATAAATTTGATTAACAAGAAAAGTTCAACAATAATAAATATCCAAAACAAGAAAGTTCTTGCTGTAGGTTTTAACCATAAAAAATACTCTAAAAACAACGTAAAGAAAAGGTATAAAAGCCCCAAAGAAAGAAACAAAATAATTCCTTTTATCAGTTCATTTGTATAATATTTACGTGAAAAATTATGTAATTTTTGTGCTATATTTTTGTATCCCTCCATAATTAACTAATAAAAATACAGTATTTGCAGTAACTTGCAGTGAAAAATTTGTTAAAACCAATTGTAAGTATTTTAACAGGTGACCAACTAAGGGTTTATAAAGATTGAAACGTATGAAAAAGTTTATTATAATAATTATTTTGTTGATTGGGTTTTCAGCCTTTGCTCAAGGTCCTTGGACACAAAAAAAAGGAAAATTTTATACACAAATTTCATTTACAACAATTCCTAATTACAACACTTTGTTTGGAAATCCTGACTATTCTGTTCGTGGTAGAATATCTGATCATACATTGCAATTTTACAATGAATATGGTTTGTCTAGTAAAACAACATTACTTATAAATGTTCCTTATAAATTTATTTCAAATAAAGGCTTGGTTAACCCTTGTTTAGTTGCTCCTTGTCCTGAGTATTCAAATAAAGAAAATACTTTAGGAAATATAGAAATAGGTATAAAACATAACTTTTATAAAAAAAAGTGGCTTATTTCTGGTCAATTTTCTATGGAAGCAGATACCGGTTCATTTGATATTAATTCAGGAATTAGAACAGGTTATAATGCTTTTACTTTTACACCGCTTTTCATTGCCGGTAAAAGCTTTGAAAACAATTATTTACAGACATTTATCGGGACTAGAATTCGAACAAATAAATATAGCTCTAACTTTAAAGTTGGTGGAGAGTATGGAAGTAAAGTAACTAAAAATATTTGGATTATTGGTTTTCTAGATATTGAAAAGTCTTTTAAAAACGGTACTGTTATTTTGCCTAATTCAAATTTATCAACAGGTCTATATGTAAATAACCAAGAATACGGAGTTGTTGGTGTAAAAGCAATTGGTGAATTTTCTAATAATTTCGGAATTACAGCAAGTTTACCAGCTGCGTTATTTGGAAATAACGTCGCAAAACAAGTGGCTTTGTCTTTTGGAGTTTATCATAAGTTTTAAATAAGTATTTATATAAATAATTACTCAAAAGCCTTTTATTAAAGGCTTTTTTTTGTGCTTTTAGAAAAGTATCTTTGCAACTTTAAATATACAAGAAATGGAATCTAATGTTCGTGTTCGTTTTGCACCAAGTCCTACTGGACCTTTACATATAGGCGGTGTAAGAACAGCTTTATATAATTATTTATTTGCTAA
>LAQA01000038.1:3753-51194 GCA_000981625.1 Flavobacteriaceae bacterium ASP10-09a | reverse complement strand
GCTATTAATAACTCATTTTCTGGTACAATAATATTAGAGCGTACACTTTGTAAATTATCATATTGATTTAAGTTAAAAACAGTATTTAGGCCATCATTACCCCCTTGTAATTGTATTAATACTAAAACATTATCGTTACCTACAGTAAAGTTGTATTCTTTCGGCTTATCGTTAGCAAATATTGGAAATCCACTTAATGCAATTGGCAAAGAAGCAGAAGCCAATGAGCTTAACTTAATAAAATCTCTTCTATTTAATTTCGGTTTCTTTTTCATTTTACATTATTTGAAATTCAGACATTTGTACCATAGTTCCAATTAGATTTCTAAGCTTGTTCTCAATAGAAATTCGCAAAGCGGTATCAGAAGGATCTCCTAAGTAATCTGAATATTCTATCGTCCATTCAAAGTCCGGTAAACCAGGAATTAAAATATCTTTTAAGCTATCAATTTGATTCTGAGAAATTTCATAATTAAATAATTGATTTGCTAATGATCTGATTAAAACAATTGGATTATCAGCATTTGTTATACTTGATACAATTAATAAAACGGGTACTAAAGGGGGGACAGTATATTCTCTTTCATCAATCAATAAAACACCACCAGTTACCAAAACCTTACAATACTGTAATCTTTTGGGTAGTAAATAATTGTTTACCCAAGTTTTATAATAGAGCGGTTTTTGATAATAAGCTTTCCACCCTGCAACATCTGGATGGTGAAAAATAGATTGACCTATATCTGAAGTGGCTAAATGTAAAATTACAGCGAATTCATATTCTTCTAAAATAGAGGTTGTTGGTGCTGAAAGTAATAAGGATTTAGTAGCAGAGAGCATTAAATCTATAGGACTTTTTATCATGCAAAACGTGTTTTCAAAAAAATGTTCTGAAGACAATAGAATTTTTAAAGCAGGCTCAATTTCGTAATTATGATCTCTAATAATTTCAGCTAAGGGTTCAATAATATGGGTTTCGATTTCTGATGATATTTCTGCATTTACAAACCATATATACAATTGTCTTGTAATAAATTTTGAGCACTCGTCTTGCTCAAAAATTTTATCAATTAGATCTTTGTATTCATTCTCTCCATTCTCAGAAATAATAGCATTGTTAAACCTGTGTGATAAATTTTTATCTCCTGAAGTATGTTTGTTATTAGAAAAAAAAGCAGTTAGAGTATTAGGATTGTTAAGACCTCTAACTCTCCAACCAGTTAATGCTTTTGCCATCTCAACAACATCCTCTTCTGTATAATTTGTGTAATCACCATTGCCAACAGCATCCCCTTTTCCAATAGAAAAAAGCTCTAAAAGTTCTCTTGAATAATTTTCATTTGGAGCCGTATTTGAGTTTTGAGATCCACTCAAATAAAGAAGCATATTTGGATCTGTTGTAATTTGTTTTGTTAGTTCTTTAAAATTACCAAGTGCATTTGTTCTCAAGATGTTTATATAAAAAAACTCTCTATGAGGATTTATATTTTCAGCTACAAAATGATTATGCCAAAATAAAGTTAGTTTTTCTCTGATTGAAATTCCAGCATTTTGCATTTGTAAAAAAGACCAGGCATATAAAGATCTTGTTCTAGAATTTAAAATTTTATTTTTTTCTTGATCAGTAGCCGCTGTTGGTATAGGAAGCCCGTTAATCCAAGTTTCTCCATAATTGGCATCTGGATCTATAATTTCATTATTTCCTGTTCCGTCTAATCTGTACTTTAAAGGTGGTTCTGGCAGAGGACTTTGTTCAAAAAGTTGATCAATAGTTCCAGATAAACCAAGTGAGACGGCTTCTGAAACTAACATTTCTGTAATTCCAAAAGAAGTTCTTTTAAGTAAATGTCTAGCTTCTTTTGCAGTCCAATTACCCGAAAAATTATCTAAATAAGGCATCGTTTATTTTAATTTGATGAAAACCAATGTTGAATTATTTCAAATTTAATCTTTTTATTTGAAAAAACAGATTAGCTAACTACTATTAAACTAAGACCTTAAAAAGTGGGAAAAGTTTAAATTTTACACTAAATAATCTTTAGCTCTCTTTAAAGCTTCAGGGATTCCTCCGGGATTTTTACCTCCAGCAGTTGCAAAGAAATTTTGCCCACCACCACCTCCGTGAATTAATTTACCTAACTCTCTCACAACTTTTCCTGCATCATAACCGCGCTCATTTGCCAATTCTTTAGAAATATAACAAGTTAACATTGCTTTGTCTTTTTTCTCTGAAGAGGCAAAAAGTAAGAATAAATTTTCATGTTCTTTTCCTATCGCAAAAGCTAAATTTTTAATTCCATTTTGGTCTAAATCAATTTTAGTTGCTAAAAACTGAACACCATTAATCTCTTGTAATTGATTTTTAATTTCGCTAGATAAGTTTTGAGCTTTATCTTTTAATAATTGTTCAATTTGTTTTTGTAGAGAACTGTTTTCGTCTTGTAATTTTTGTACGGCTTTTACAGGGTCTTTAGTATTGTTTAAGATGTCTTTTACTTCAAATAAAGTTCTGTTATTATCAAAATAAAAATCTTTTACAGCATTGTTTGTAATTGCCTCAATTCTTCTAATTCCTGCAGCTACTGCCCCTTCAGATTTTATTTTAAAATGCCAAATATCGCTCGTGTTTTTTACGTGAGTTCCACCGCAAAGTTCTACCGATTTTCCAAATTTTACAGCTCTAACAGTATCTCCATATTTTTCACCAAACAAAGCTATTGCGCCTTCATCAATTGCTTGTTGCATTGGTATGTTTCTTTTTTCTTCTAAGGGTAGTTTACCTTCGATTCTTGCATTTACAAAATTTTCTACTTCACGTAACTCTTCAACAGTTAACTTAGAAAAGTGAGAAAAATCAAATCGCAAAGATTGAGGTTTTACTAAGGACCCTTTTTGTTCTACATGCGTTCCTAAGACTTCTCGTAAAGCTTGATGTAATAAATGGGTTGCTGTATGATTGCTTGCAGATAATTTTCGCTGTTTTTCGCCAACAATAGCTTTAAAGGTGTCATGAATATTAGAGGGTAAGTTTTTTGTAAAATGAATAATGACGTTATTCTCTTTTTTGGTATCTATAATGTAAATGACATCACCATGAGAATCTTCTAAAAAGCCTTTATCACCAACTTGACCACCTCCCTCTGGATAGAATGGAGTTATATTAAAAACCAATTGATACATTTCGCCATCTTTTTTAGAGGTTACTTTTCTATATCTAGTAATTTTTACATTTGTTTTTAAAATGTCATAACCTACAAATTCTTGTATGGAATCTTCAATTAAAGTAGTCCAATCATCTGTGGTCATTTCACTTGCAGCACGAGAACGGTTTTTTTGTTTTTGCAATTCCTCTTTGAATCCTTTTTCATCTAAAGTATATCCTTTTTCAGATAAAATTAAAGCTGTTAAATCTATCGGAAAACCATAAGTGTCATATAATTCAAAAGCTTTATCTCCAGAAATTTCCTTTGTTTTTGCAGATGAAACAATACCATCTAATAAAACTAATCCTTGATCTAAAGCTCTTAAAAAGGAAGCCTCTTCTTCTTTAATTACGGTTTGTATCAATTGTTTTTGGGCTTTCAATTCAGGGAAAGCTATTCCCATTTTTTCACTTAAAACTGTTACTAATCGATAGATAAAAGGTTCTTTTTTATCCAAAAAGGTAAAACCATACCTCACTGCTCTTCTTAAAATTCTACGAATTACGTAACCAGCACCTGTATTACTTGGTAATTGTCCGTCAGCAATAGAAAAAGCAACAGCCCTTACATGATCTGAAATTACACGAATTGCAATATCTTGCTCTAAATTTTTACCATACTTTACATCAGTTATGGTTTCAATTTCTCTAATTATTGGCGTAAAAATATCTGTATCATAATTAGATTGTACACCTTGTAAAACCATACATAGGCGTTCAAACCCCATTCCAGTGTCAATATGTTTGTTAGGTAATTCTTCTAAATCGCCCGAAGCTCTTCGATTATATTGCATAAAAACCAAGTTCCAGATTTCTACTACATGAGGATGGTCTTCATTGATTAAAGTTCTCCCATCAACTTTTGCTTTTTCTTCTGCAGAACGAATATCAACATGAATTTCAGAGCAAGGCCCACAAGGTCCTTGTTCTCCCATCTCCCAAAAATTATCTTTTTTATTTCCTTTTAAAATTCTGTCTTCAGAAATAAACTGTTTCCACAAATCATAAGATTCTGTATCCATATCTAAATTATCAGCATCATCACTTCCTTCAAAAACAGTTACATATAAAATGTCTTTGTCAATTTTGTAAACTTCAGTTAGTAATTCCCAAGCCCAAGCAATCGCTTCCTTTTTAAAATAATCTCCAAAAGACCAATTCCCTAACATTTCAAATAATGTATGATGATAAGTGTCATAGCCAACTTCCTCCAAGTCGTTGTGTTTACCAGAAACGCGCAAACATTTTTGAGAATCTGTAATTCTATTCTTTTTTGGTATTCCGTTTCCTAAAAAATATTCTTTAAAAGGGGCCATTCCAGAATTGACAAACATTAACGTTGGATCGTCTTTTGTAACCATTGGAGCAGAAGGAACAACTAAATGGGATTTTTCTTGAAAGAAACTTAAAAAAGTGGAGCGGATATCTTGAGATTTCATAAAAAAGGAGTTTCCAACTATGTTAGATTATATTAATTTATTTTTTTAAAAACTACTTTTAAAAAGCAGTTGTAAAACATTTTGTAAATTTGTTTGTTGTTATAAAGAGTTTTTAAAGTTGAAAACTAATTATAAGGACAAAAATAGTATATTTAGCAATATGGCAAAAGTAAAATATTATTATGATGAGGATACGCTTTCTTACAGAAAAATTACTGTAGATAAGAGTAACTATTATAGAAGAATACTTTTTAGTTTTTTAGGAATCATTTTAATTGCTTTTTTTGGCTTCATTGGCTTTAGTCAAATTATTATGTCTCCGTCAGAAAGAGCTCAAAAAAGAGAGTTTAAAAACTTAAAATTACATTACGTATTACTGGGGAAGAGAATGGATGAAAACGCCCTAATCTTATCACAATTACAGGAAAGAGATAATAATATTTACAGAAGTTATTTTGAAGCAAATCCTATTTCTGAAGAACAGCGTAAAGCTGGTTTTGGTGGAGTAAATAGGTATAAGAATTTAGAAGGTTTTGATAATTCAAAATTGATTAAAAAACTCACAAAAGAAGTAGATATTTTATCTAAACAAATGGTCGTGCAATCTAAATCTTTAGATGAAATTGTTGCTTTAGCCAAAGAGAAAAAAGATATGTTAGCTTCTATTCCTGCAATATTACCAATTGAAAAAGGCGATTTTTATGTAGCTTCTGGTTATAAAATGAGGATGCACCCTATTTTAAAAATCAATAAGTTTCATAAAGGAATGGATTTTACTTCGGCAACAGGAACTCCAATTTATGCTTCAGGAAATGGCAGAGTAAGTAGAGCGCAAAGAAGTAGTACTTTTGGTAAAGTCGTTTACATAGAGCATGGTTATGGTTATAAAACCATTTATGCACACATGAGTAAAATAAAGGTAAAAAGAAGGCAAGAGGTAAAAAGAGGTGATTTAATTGGTTTTGTTGGTAATACAGGTTTGTCTGTTTCTCCGCATTTGCATTATGAAGTTCATAAAAATGGTCGACCTCTAAATCCTATAAATTTTTATTATGGAAATTTAACTTTGGACGAATTTGCAGCTTTAAAAAAAACATCAGAAGAAAGTCAATCCTTAGATTAGTTATGTACGTAAATTTACCTGAAAAAAGATATTACAAAATAGGGGAAGTTGCCAAGGCTTTTGAAGTAAATACTTCTTTAGTTCGTTTTTGGGAAAAAGAATTTGATATTATAAAACCTAAAAAGAATGCAAAAGGTAATAGACTTTTTACTCAAGAAGATGTCAAGAATCTTAAATTGATCTTTAATTTAGTGAAAGAAAGAGGCTTCACTTTAGATGGTGCAAAACAGAGACTCAAGAAAAATCCTGAAGAAATTTTTAATAATCAGGAGATTATTAGCAGATTAGAAGCTGTTAAAGCAGAACTGCTTAAAATTAAAAATCAACTTTAAAGATTAAAATTAACACTGTTTTTTTAGAGCTAGAAACACTTTATGATTTCTAATAGCTGATTTTTAATTTACTATGGATATCTAGTTTTTTTAATTTACTATGCATGCATAATAATTTTTATTATATTTGAAGATATAAAAGCTAATAAATCAGAATAAATTAGCAATTAAAAACAACTATAAAATATCAATATTATGCCAAAAAAGTATGTAGACCTCGAAACACTTAAATACATACTTTATGATATTCACAAATTAGAAGACTTACTGACTAGAGAAAGATTTAAAGAGCATGATTTGGAATCTTTAGATCTTTTTATAGATTCTGTAAAAGAATTTTCTGATCGAGAGTTGTATCCCTATTTCAAAGAAATGGATGAAACGCCTGCATATCATAAAGATGGAACCGTAATTGTTCACAAACAAGTTCAAAAAGTAATGGAGCAAGCGGGAGAAATGGGTATCATTTCTGCTTCTTTTGATTATGAAGCAGGAGGATTACAGATTCCTTTTACAGCATTACAAGCTGCAGTTTATGTTATGGATGCTGCAAATAATCATTTACCAGGTTATGCAGGTTTAACAAGTGGTGCCGCAGAATTAATTATCGAGTTTGGGAACAAAAAGTTGAATGAAACTTATGTACCAAAAATGCTTTCTGGACATTGGGGAGGCACGATGTGTTTAACAGAGCCACAAGCAGGAAGTTCTTTATCGGATATTGTTACAAAGGCAACTCCAACAGAAGAAGGGTATTATAAAATTACAGGACAAAAGATATTTATTTCTGGAGGCGACAATCAGTTTTCAGAAAATATAGTGCATTTAGTTTTAGCAAGAATTGAAGGCGCTCCAAATGGAACAAAAGGAATTTCTCTTTTTGTAGTTCCTAAAAACAGACCAAAACAAGATGGTACTTTAGAATATAATGATTTAATGACCATTGCAGATTTTCAGAAAATGGGTCAGCGAGGTTATTGTACAACACATCTTGGTTTTGGCGATACTGACGATTGTAGAGGTTGGCTTGTAGGTGAAGAACATAAGGGTCTAAACCAAATGTTTTTAATGATGAATGGCGCAAGAATAGCTGTTGGTAGAGGTGCTGCAGCAATTGCAATGGCAGCTTACAGAACTTCTTTGCAATATGCAAACGAAAGACCTCAAGGAAGAAAACTAACAAGTACAGGGAAGAAAAACCCATCAGAAAAACAAAGTTTAATCATAGAACATCCAGATGTTAGAAGGATGTTGTTATTACAGAAATCAATCGTAGAAGGTTCTTTAAGTTTAGTGCTTTTGGCTTCAAAATATCAGGATATTGTAACAGCAGCGACCTCTAAAGAAGAAAAAGAAAAATATCATTTGTTGTTAGAGATGATTATTCCTATTGTTAAAACCTATCCGTCAGAAGCTGGTGCAGAGTCTGTAGATAATGGATTGCAAGTTTTAGGAGGTTATGGTTTTTGTACAGACTTTAGTTTACAACAATACTATAGAGATATTAGAATTTCTTCCTTATATGAAGGTACAACAGGAATTCAATCGCAAGATTTATTAGGTAGAAAAGTACCAATGCAGAACGGAAAAGCACTAGAATTATTAATTGCTGAAATAATGCAAACAATTACGCTTGCTTCTAAGGATGATGAACTAAAAAAATACGGAGCTGTTTTAGCGGATAAATTAAAACTTTCTCAAAAAGTATTGGGTCATTTAATACCTTTTGCGATGAAAGGAAACTACGAACGCTATTTAGCAGATGCTAATTTGTTTATGGAATATATGAGCATTGTTGTTTTAGGTTGGTTGTGGTTAGAAATGGCTGTTAATGCTAAAAATGAGTTGGGTAATTCTAATAGAAAGTATTCAGAAACTTTTTATGAAAGTAAAATTCATACAACGAGATTCTACTTTAAATATGAAGTTCCAAAGACGAACTCATTAGCAGAATCTTTAATGAGTGACGAGATATTGATAATTAAGAACGATAAAGAGTACATCATATAATGACACATATTTCAGAACAATTTAATTTAAAAAATAAGGTCGCAATTATAACAGGTTCTAGCAAAGGAATAGGAAAAGCAATTGCGAAAGGTTTAGCACAAAATGGAGCACAAGTTGTGATTAGTAGCAGAAGTCAAGAAGCTTGTAATGAAGTTGTAAAAGAATTTACAGACCAAGGCTTAAAAGCAATAGGAATAGCTTGTCATATTGGTAAAGAAGACCAGCGTAAAAACTTGGTAACTAAAACAATTGAAACTTTTGGAAGAATTGATATTTTAGTAAATAATGCAGCAATCAACCCTATTTACGGCCCAATTGAAGATGTAGATTCTGCAATTTTTGATAAAATTATGGATATAAATGTAAAAGCTCCTTGGTCTTTATCAAATTTGGTTTTGCCACATTTAAAAGCAAATAAAAATGGAAGTATTATTAACATTGCATCTGTAGAAGCATTAACACCTGGTTTTGGTCTAGGGATTTATAGTACAAGTAAAGCCGCTATTTTAATGCTGACTAAGAATCAAGCAAAAGAATGGGGACAATACGGAGTCAAAGCCAACGCAATTTGCCCTGGTTTGATTAAAACAAAATTCAGTGCAGCTTTATGGCAGAATGAAAAAATGCTAAATAAGTTAGAAAAATCAATTCCAAGTGCAAGAATGGGAATGCCAGAAGAAATTGTAGGTTTAGCATGTTTATTGGCTTCTAATGCAGGGGATTATATGACAGGTGGAGTATACACAGTGGATGGAGGTTATATGATTGCAGGATAAAAAGTTTTACAAATAAAAATAACCATATAGAAACATAGCGAAAGTTCTTTAAGTCTCTATGTGCTAAAATATAAATTCTATTTATGAACTTCGAATACTCAAATACATCAAAAGAATTACAACAAAGGCTAACAAGCTTCATTGAAGATCATGTTGTTCCTATAGAACAAGAATTTATCACTTTTCAAAGTGATAAAAATAATATGTGGCAGCGTTTCCCCAAAACAGAAATGTTAAAACAAAAGGCAAAAGATGCAGGTTTATGGAACTTATTTTTACCTAAAGATTATGGCAATTTAAGTCCAGGTTTAACCAATTTAGAATATGCTCCATTAGCAGAAATTATGGGACGTAAAATTTGGATTTCAGAAATTTTTAACTGCTCTGCACCAGATACTGGTAATATGGAAGTATTAGTAAAATATGGAAATGAAGCTCAAAAAGAACAATGGTTAACACCATTGATGAACGGAGAAATTCGTTCTGCTTTTTTAATGACAGAACCTCAAGTTGCTTCATCAGATGCAACAAATATTGAAACTTCTATTGTTTTAGAGGGTGATGAATATGTTATTAATGGAAGAAAATGGTGGTCTTCTGGAGCTATGGACCCACATTGTAAAGTGGCAATTGTGATGGGGAAAACTGATGGTTCAAAACCAAGGCATCAACAACAAAGTATGGTTTTAGTGCCAATGAATACAAAAGGATTAGAAATTGTAAGACCACTTTCGGTTTTAGGATATTACGACTCTCCAGAAGGTCATGCAGAAATTATATTAAAAAATGTTCGTGTACCAAAGGCCAATCTTATTTTAGGAGAAGGAAGAGGTTTCGAAATTGCGCAAGGACGTCTAGGACCCGGTAGAATACATCATTGTATGCGTTTGGTTGGGATGGCGCAATATGCATTAGAAATCATGTCTCAAAGAACCCTAGAAAGAGAAACTTTTGGGAAAAAGTTTTATGAGTATAGTAGCATTCGTCATGAAATTGCAAAATCGCAATGCGAAATAGAACAAGCACGTTTACTAACACTTTCTGCTGCCGATAAAATGGATAAAGCGGGCAATAAAGAAGCAAAAGATATTATAGCAATGATAAAAATTGTTGCTCCAAATATGGCACAAAAAGTAATTGATAGAGCGATGCAAATTTTAGGAGGAAAAGGTGTTGGCCCAGATACCTATTTACCTCATTATTTTGCCATTGCAAGAATGTTACGTTTGGCAGACGGCCCCGACGAAGTTCATATGTATCAATTAGGGAAAAGCTGTATTAAAAAATATGGTAATAACTTATGAGTAATCAAAAAGTAAGAGAAGGCGAAGAGTTGCCAGAAGTAGCTTTAAAAAAATATTTACAAGAAATAAAGCTGATTAATTCTGTAGAAAGTGAATTGTTTGTTCAACAATTTACGCATGGATTTTCTAACTTAACCTATTTGTTACAGATAGAAAATAAAGAATTTGTTTTAAGAAAACCACCAAAAGGAGCTATCAAAAGAGGTCATGATATGAATCGTGAGTTCAAAGTACAAAGTGCTGTGCAGAAAGCATTTTCTAAGGTTCCAAGAATGCATGGTTTTTCTGATGATGAAACTATTTTAGGAAGTGATTTTTATATCATGGAAAAAGTAGAAGGAGTCATCTTAAATTACAAAGAAGCGAAACAGAGAAATATTTCAGAAAAAGACTACAAAAATATTGCAAATTCATGGTTAGATGCCTTAGTAGAGTTGCATAATGTAGATTATAATGCAATTGGTTTGGCAGATTTAGGGAAGCCTGATGGATATGTGCAAAGACAAATTTCGAACTGGGGTAAACAATATATAAAGGCAAAAACAGATGAATATCCAGAAGCAGAAATGGTTATGAATTGGATGGAAGAACATCAGCCTAAGGAATATGAGCATTGTTTAATTCATAACGATTTTAAGTACGATAATGTTGTTTTCAAAGATGATTCTTGGCAAGAAGTTTCTGCAGTTTTAGATTGGGAAATGGCAACTTTAGGAGATCCATTAATGGATTTAGGAACCTCTCTAGGGTATTGGACAGTTGCAACAGATCATGATTTTGTAAAACAAGGAATTCCATCTCCAACAGTTTTTGAAGGAAATCCTATAAGAAGTGAAATCGCAGAAATGTATGCTCAGAAATCAGGTAGAAATGTAGATAATTTGGTCTTCTATTATGTTTTTGGATTGTTTAAAATAGCAGTTATTGCACAGCAAATTTATTATAGATTTGAGAAAGGGTGGACTACAGATCCGCGTTTTGCTAATTTAAATAAAGCAGCAGAGTTATGTTGTAAACTAGCATTAAAAGCGATTAAAACAAAATCAATAGATTAGATATGTCAGTAAATCATCAATTTTTAAATAAGGAGTCTTTATCAGTTTTATCAAATTTTGATGAAAACATTCCTGTTTTTATGCTTAATTATTTAAGCTACAAAGATGTAGTCTCAGAAACAGGTAAAACCGGAATAGAAACATATAAAGAGTATATGATGGCTGCATTTCCTTTTTTTGAAAAAATTGATGCAAAAATCCTTTTTAAAGGAAAACCTTTGGCGACTATCATTGGACCATTAGAAGAAAAATTGTGGGATGAAATTCTCATTGTAAAATATGCTAACAAAAACGAATTTTTTAAGTTGATGAGTTTTAAAAGTTATCCAACAATATTAAGAGCATCGGCACTATCAGATTCACGTTTAATTTTTTGTAAATAATATGGAAGTAAAAAACAAAGTAGTAATAGTAACAGGAGCAGGTTCTGGAATTGGTAAAGCGACAGCTATTCATTTCGCTAAATACGGAGCAAAAGTTATTGCTTCTGACATTAATTTAGAAAGTGCTAAAAAAGTTACTGAAGAAATTATATCAAATAAAGGTGTTGCGCTAGCTATACAAGCAAACGTTGCTGTTTTTGAGGAAGTTGAAAATTTAATCAGTAAAACTGTTGATGAATTTGGGCAGTTAGATGTTATTGTAAATAATGCAGGGATTGGGCCTAATTTATTAAGGACACATGAATCTAGTTTAAAAGATTGGAATAACGTTATTGCGGTAAACCAAACTGGCGTATTTTATTGTATGAAAGTTGCCTTGCAACAATTTTTAAAACAAGGCCATGGAAATATTGTAAATATTGCTTCATTGGCTGGCTTAAAAGCATCACCAAATAATATTAGTTACAGTGCTAGTAAATTTGCTGTTGTTGGTATGACAAAGTCTGCAGCAATGGAATATGCAACTAAAAACATAAGAGTAAATGCAGTTTGCCCTGGTTATACAGAATCTGCTTTATTAAGTCAATTAATAAATGCAAAACCAGAAATGGATACTATTTTAAAAAGTGTAATTCCGATGAAGCGGTATGGGAAAGCTGAAGAAATTGCTGATGCTGTAGTTTGGTTAGCTTCAGATAACACAAAGTTTATGACAGGACAAACAATTACTTTAGATGGAGGAACATCCTTATAAATACTAAGGATTATTGATTAGATTTTTTTCGTAAACATAAAAAGACTAAAACTTTAATATTGATGAAAAAAATAGGAATTATATTCATTTTTCTATTATTTATTAGCTGTCAAAATTTTGGACAGTTAATTTTTCTTACAGATTTACCAAAAGAGTTAAATGAAGTTTCAGGAACAGAAACTTTAGAAAATTCAAATCTTTTTTGGATGTTAAATGATGGAGGGAATCAATCAAAACTATTTGCAGTTTCAAAAAAAGGTACAATTAAAAGAGAGATTTATATTAAAGCTAAAAATCATGATTGGGAAGATTTAACTTCTGATGAAAAAGGAAATATTTATATTGGTGATTTTGGAAACAATATAAACAAAAGAAAGAATCTACGAATTCTAAAAATTGATAAAAGGTATCTAAATAAAAAAAATGCTGAAGTAGATAAAATTGAATTTGAATACGAAAATCAACAGAAATTTCCACCTAAAAAGAAAGACTTATATTTTGATGCAGAAGCTTTCTTTTATTTCAAAAATAGTTTTTATATTTTTACAAAAAGTAGGGTAAAGGGTAGACACGGAAAAACCTTTTTGTATAAATTTCCTTCAAAAAAAGGAAAACACATCGCTAAATTAGTTGGTGATTTTGAAAACTGTAATGATTTTGAATGTTGGATAACTTCTGCGGATATTTCTGATGACGGGAAAAAAGTAGTTTTACTTTCTCAAAAAAATATTTTAATTTTCACTGATTTTAAAGACGATGATTTCTTTTCTGGAAAAGTTCAAAAAATTAAATTTAATCATAGAACTCAAAAAGAAGGTGTGTGTTTTAAAGATAACAATTCACTAATAATTACGGATGAAAATGGCCTAATGTGGACTATCTCTATTCTTTAGTTAAACTTATTACTCGATTTAGAAGTAGCTTAATTAAAGGTTAACGAATTTCTTATGATTTAGATTAAGGCTCCTTCAATCTTTTTTTTATTTTAACATTGCTTTAAAAGCTTCTAAGTCAAATTCATTTCCATAAAATAAAGTACTCATTTTCATAACGTCTGCTGCAATAAGAATTGCAGTTTTAATTTCTTCTTTTGTCGCTCCAAGTCTTTTTGCTTCTGATATATGGTATGGAATACAATAAGCACATTTTGTTGTAGCAGAGGTTCCTAAAGATACTAAGTGTGCATTTTTTTCATTAATTGCACCTTTAGAAAATAATCCCATTTGCGCTGTAAAGTATTTGTCTGAGCTTTTTAAAATTGATATTGGATACAGCGTATTAAAAGTGGTTTTTGCAAGCAATTCCATTTTTTCAGCATCACTAATCTTATCATGTGCCAAAATAGTTTGAAATCCCAGTACAAAAAATAATGAAATTAGAATTTTTTTCATTTTAAATCTGTTTTAAGTTAGTAACAAATCTAACTATATTAGTTGCATAATGCAACTAATTAATTTAAAGCCTAGAATTAACCAAATTAACAACAGAGAATATACTTGTTATTAAATATGATTTTTTTAAATTAATGTTCCACTTCACTGCATCATCAGTTCAAAAAATTACATAGAGAAAAATGTAATTTGTATCATCTTTAAATTAATTAAACGATAAACCTGTAGATTAACAACCCCCAACCTAAAGCCAAAAAAAGCCCCCCTAAAGGTGTAATTGGTCCTAAGATTTTTAGTTTTTTATTGTTTGCTGATGAGATTACCAAGCCATAAATTGAGAAAGAAAATAGAAATATTCCTATAACAAAAGCATAGATAATATAGGTGTCAATTGTGCTAGTTCTTTCTAAATTAAATCCCAATACAAGCAATACAATTGCATGATACATTTGATATTTTACCCCTGTTTCAAAACTTTGTAACTGATCTGAAGTTAGTTTTTTCTTTAGTAAGTGTGCTCCAAAAGCTCCAAATATTACAGCTGTAAATCCGAATAAAGAACCAAAAATTAATGCTAGTTGTGTCATATAAAATATTAAAATGCAAATCCGAATGTAAATGCTAGTCTTACGCCGTCTTCACTATTAAATGCAGAAATATTTCCTGAAATCATATTTGCTGCGTTAAGGAAAATTCCTCCTCCAATAGAAGTGTTAAATTTACTGTTTTTAAATGAAGAATCTTGCTGTCCCCAAACATTTCCATAATCAAAGCCACCAAATAACCCAATATTAAGAGGCAATAAGCTTGTCTTCATTTGTCTAAAATTTAAACGAATATCAGAGCTATGATAAAATGAATTTTTACCTGTAAAACGTTGATTTCTATAACCTCTTAAACCATCACTTCCGCCAATAGTTGCGGCTTGATAAAACTCATAAGAATCCCCAAAGGTAAAATGTGTTTTTAATTTTGTAGCGAACACTATTTGTCCGCTAGAAACTAATTTATAATCAAACGAAATTGAAGGAATCAGATATCCAAAGTTGTTATCATTATTTAAATTAGAGGTATACCCTGCTATTAATTCTGTTTTCATTCCCATCGTTGGGAATGCAGTATTGTCTGTGTTTTCAAAATGATAGCTGGCCTCTGAATTAATGAATTTTTGATTTTCAAAGATTGGATTGTTTGCCATAAATTGACTTCTCACAAATCGATCAAAAGTATTTTCAATTTTAATTCTTTGATATTTTACACCTAATTTTAGTTTTCCATCTAAATCACCTTTCCATTTTATAAAAGTACCTACAAGGAACTTACTGATTTTTATTCTATTATAATCTTCATCTTTTAAATCATTTGCTTCTGGATTTGAAGAATCGTTTCCTAAACCAAAATAATTCATAGCAAAATTCGGACTTGTAAAAGTAGAGTTTATACCAAAATTCCATTTACCAAATACATTCGCAATTTCAGAAGTATAATCAAGTTCAATACCATTCGTGGAAAAATAATAAGCACCAGAAAGTGAATGTTGAGAGGTAAAAGGATTTCTTTCAAAACCATAAGCTGTATAAATATTTGAAAATCCAACTTTAATACCATCATCAGGATTATAACCAATTGTTGGGGTAATTATATTTTTATTGTTTTTGAATTTTTTATAATCATAAACATTTGTTTCATAATCATCGGTTAATTTAGTTCTCCCTTTGTTTGTTTTAAAGGTGTTTTTCTTTGATTTAAAATCGTAAATAATTACGTTTTTACCATTTTTAATATTGTAGATGTCATTATTTTGACCACCAATAATTCTTAATTTTATTTGCTTTTTCCCCTTGCCTTTGACCACAAAAACATCATCATCATCTAAACCATAAATCCAAATTTCTTTTGTTTCAGATTCATTATAAATTCGCTGATGAAAAATTGCATCTTTTTTTCCTTTCTTTATTCTGTAAGCAGTAATTTTTGTTTGTCCATTTTCTAGTCTTTCAATTTCGAACCTATCATCTTTTTGAGTTCCTTTAACAATTTGAAATTTATTCACATGACCAAAATAGGAGTCTGAAATTTCCTGTAAATTACTTCTTCTTCCCTGCAGTTTTCTTTTTATTTCGAGAATTGTTTCATCTTTTACTTCATCAGGAAAATTACTAAAAGCTTCATCAATTACTACATCCGTAATATTGTTTTTTATGAGTTTAGCTTGTTTGTCCCAAACATTTTTATCAGACCTAGAAATTAAGACCATATCTAAAGGATACGGTTCTAAATTAAACCATTTTGGACTTTTTAATTCTTTTGTGTACGATTGCATTAAACGTAGTGTAGGTATAATTTTCGTTGCTATGTTCAATAAAGCCCCATCGCCGAAAATAGAAAATGCTTGATCTCTATCTCTAGGAATTGGTCTGTAAATTGTTTGCTTTTTTTCTTTAAAAACAGCCCACCTCCATTGGTCTTCATGCCTGTCCCAGTCTCCAATTAGCATATCAAATAAACGTGCTTTTATATAGGCTTCTTCATCTAAAATATGATGTTCATTCTTATTTAAATTATGTAATAAATCATCTGTGCTAATTACTTTGTTCGCAAAACCAAAACTTGCTTTGTCTCCATGACCAGATGCTGCACGTTCTTCAATCATATATAATTCGTCTCCAAATTCATCATTAAATTGACCTAAACTATTTTGCTTTGGAATATAATATAAAACTGGATTTGTATGATAAACGCCAATAGCATCAGATAATCTAGCAATAGTAAAAGGTGCATAAGGATGTGATCCTGTAAACACATCAGACAGTAAATTTTCTGTAGCTGTGTCATCAAATTTACCTTCTATGTATTGATCTTTAAAAGCGACAGCCTGCAAATATTGTACAGCATTTTTTCGCAAAGCGCGCATTACATATTCACGCCCTTTTTTATCAAGCAATCGTAAAGATTTAGACTGATGTCCTCCTCCTTTTCTTACTGGTTTTAATCCACCAAAAAGTGTATCTAAATCAACAATTGGTGCATTTACTAAGGTTCCAAAATATTTTCGATATCGTTCTCCCCATAAGAATCGATACTTTTTACTTTTAGTAACCTCTTCTTTAGTATAAATAGATGCTTTTTTTTCTATAATTCTATTTTCAGGAAATGTGGTTAAAACCTTCTTCTCATTGGCTGATAAAACTTGAGTTTTAAACACTACTTTATTGTCATTTACACTATAAAAAGAAACTTCGGACGATCCATCTTTATAGATGTCTAACTTGGCAAATCCTTGAGCTCCGTATGAAAATTTTGCTCCGCCAGTTAATTTTGTTGCAGTTGTTTTAGAGCCAGAACCACTGACTATTTGAGGAAGATTATCTTTTACGATATATTGTAAATTATGATCATGACCAGAAACAAAAATAGTTTTGTCGTTTTCTTGAGATAAAGTTACGATGCGTTTTCTAAGTTCATTGTATTTTTTATTCTGGATATCAGTATTTGTAAGTCCTGATGTTTTGCGAATTAAATTTTTGATAGAACCTAAGATTGGCAAAGGACTTAAATGACTAGCAAACGAGTATTTTCCTCCATGAGAACCAACGGTAAACATTGGGTGATGCATTGCAATAATAGTTGTTTTTCCTCTTGCCTTTTTAATCAAACCTTCAAACTCATCAAAGAATTTTGTTCTTGTTTTAATTTCACAATGATCATTTATAGTTGGGTGTTTATCCCAATTTGTTAAATACCAATGTGTGTCGATAATTATTAGAACAATATCTTTAGAAATGTCTACTTTTTCTAATGGGCATCCATTCTGTGGTAAAAAAGATTTCTTACCTAATGCTTTCTCTACTAATTTTTCTTCTCGTTTTAGGCCCTCTAAACCATTATACCAATCATGATTTCCTGGGATAAAAATTGAGTTTCCTTTAAAGCTTTTTGCGACATTCGTTTGTGCTTCAATTCTTCTTTTTGCTAAAGGATATTTTTTAGATTTTTTCTTCGGAATTCCGGTTTCGTAAACATTGTCTCCTAAAAAAATTAGGGTTGAATTTTTAGTTGAATTTTCAATTTTCTTTTTTAAATATTTTAAAGCTTGTGAATCTTCTTTAAGAGTAGAATTACCTGCATCACCAATTAAATAAAATGAATGAATAATTTCTGAAGCCTCTTTTTTAGATTTGAATGTTTGATTTTCTGCAACTTGTATTTTCATGGTTGCACAAGCAGAAGTCAATATAATTATGAAGGTAAATAATAAATATTTGATTATTTTCATAGGTACAAAATTAACTCTTTAAAATTGATTTTTTAAATAGCTCTAGGTCTGTTTTGGTATCTATATCAAAGAAATTTGTTGTTGATTTTGGACAAATAACTTCTTTTTTTCTTTTGTTTATAAATTCTTTTGCGCCTTTGTCTCCTTTTATTTGCAGTAAATCGGTAAAATATTTTTTAGGAAAAATGGCAGGAACACCTAATTTACTTCCATAATTTGATGCAATAATTGAATCGTTATTTTCTTTAAATAGCGCTAACATAGATTTTAAATAAGTAATTTCAATTACTGGCTGATCTGCTAATAAAATAAAGATACCGTCAAAATTTAATTTATTTTCATTAAAATAATTAATTCCTGAAACGATACTTGAACTCAAACCATTTTCAAATTTTTTGTTATTGATAAATGCGATATTTTTTGATATAATTCCTTGTTTTATTTCATCGTAATTTGCTCCTAAAACACAAAAAATATTCTCAAAAAATAACATATTAACTTTATCTAAAGTAATATCTAAGAGTGTCTTATTATTGATTTTTTCTAACTGTTTAATGCTATGCATCCTAGATGATTTTCCGGCAGCTAATATTAAAACAGCAATATTTTTCATCAATTAATTATGGATTTTACCATTTAATTCTCGCAGAGAAAATGGTGATTTTTTACGAACTACAGATAAAATTTCTGCAACAATAGAAAGCGCAATTTCTTCAGGAGTTTGCGCGCCAATATGCAAACCTGCAGGTGTGTAAATGTTGTCTAAAAACACATCAGAAATATCAGGGACAAATTCAAAAAGTTCATTAAATAAACGTTCTCTTCTATTAGGTGCGCCTAAAACACCAATATATTTTGGTTTGTATTCAGAGAGTTTTACTAAGTATTTTAAATCTTGTACATAACTATGATTCATAATTACAATAGCAGTATTTTCTTCAATATTAGTAAATTGAATTGTTTCTGGCGTATCACCAATAACATCGCTTGCCCCAGGAAAATTGGCAATCTGTTTACTATCTTTTGCGCAAGTAATTACATCAATTTCCCAACCCAAACTAGCCGCTATTTTACACAATTTAACAGCATCATGCTCACCTCCAATTATTATCAGTTTAAAGTTGGGTTGTAAAATTTGAGAAAAAACATCACCATCATCTTTATTTTTAGATTTGAAGGTTTTTGAAAACTCAAATAACTCTTTATTTTCAAAAGTAATAGTAGAGCCAAAATCACCAAAAGCTTCATCCTCTTTTATAAAATGACTTTCAATCTTCAGGGTTTGTCTTTTAGAATTAGCGCTAGAAAAAGATGTTATAAAATCATCAGAAATAAAAAAAGGTTCAATTAAAATATATAAAATACCTTCACAACCTAACTTGTAACGACCATCATAAGTGATGATCTTTGGCTTGTTGGTTAAAAAAACACTCTTTGCTCGATGAATAATTTCCTTTTCTACACAACCACCACTAACTGCTCCAACAGAATTTAAATCTTCAGAAATCAGCATCCTAACTCCTGCTTTCCTGTAAGAAGAACCTTTTAGATGTACCACAGTTGCTAGCACATTTTTCAATCTTTTTTGTTGATTGATGTCTGCCTGCTTGATAATTTCTTGGAGTTCGTGAACCATTGATGAATACTAAAATTTATTTCTAAATATAAAACTTTTAAAGTTATCTTTTAAAGCTTATTTTACAAGTTTCACATTCATAATTATCTTGATTTATAGTAATTCCACTAATATTATTTTCTACAATTTTTTGAATGAAGTTGTTATACGTTTGGTTATTTCCAACCAACTTGTTTCCTCTATTTAGTTTGTAAAAGTCACCTTCCCATTCTTGTTTTCCCCAACAATTTGGACAAATTCCAACTGGTGCTTTTTCGCGTGTTTCTCCTGCAGCTTTAGCGGTAAAATAATTTTTAATGTTTTGTATAATGCTCATAATTATATGATTTTGGTGTCAATAATAACTTCATTTTGTAATGTTTTATGAACAGGACATTTCGAAGCAATTTCTTTTAGGCGTTGTGTTTGTTTTTTATCTAAATTTCCAACAAACTTTATTTTTTTATTTAAATGGTCAAAACGTATAGGTTTACCTACATCAAACTCTAAATCTTCGCTGTGTTTTTTAGAATATGTAATATAGACAAAGACCTCCTGTAGATCCCATTTTTTACGTGCTGCATATAGTTTTAGTGTCATCACTGTACAAGCTGCTAAACCTGCACTTAAAAGATCATAAGGAGAAGGCCCAAAATCATCACCGCCAATACTTGTAGGTTCATCAGCTACAAAAGAATGCTTTTTAGTTTGAATTGAAGTTGTGAAATTATCTTCTAATAGATTTAAATGTGCCACTAATTGTTCTCCATCCGCAGACATCATTTGGTTTTCTTTAGGTTCAAAATAACGTGCTACCCAAGTTCCAATCATATTACCAACATAGTTGCTGTCAGAAGTTTTTGAGAGTAAATGATCTGCATCATCTAAACTCACAAAACTTTTTGGGTGAATAGCACTGTGATAAATTTGATGTGCATTTTCTATCCCAACAATTTTATCAAAAGGAGCATGCATCACTAAAATTGGTTTTCGCAATTCTTTAATAATTTCAGGTAAATCTGTTTTGCTAAAATCAGCAACAAAATCTTGATTTATTTTAAAAGGCCTACCCCCAATTTGTACTTCAACTTCGCCTTTTTTAGGAATATCATCTATTGCGTGAGAAAATAAATGAGTCACGTGGCCTACAGAAGCTGGAGCTCCAACAGTTGCTATAGCTTTTACGCTTTCTAGTTTAGATGCTGCAACAATAACAGCAGCACCACCAAGCGAATGACCAATTAATAAAGAAGGTGCTTTATAATTTTTCTCTAGAAAATTACTAACATCTAGCAAATCTTCCACGTTGGCAGAAAAATGACTTTCAACAAATTCTCCTTCACTTTTTCCTAGGCCTGTAAAATCGAAACGTAAAACTCCAAAACCATGGTTAGATAAGGAACGACTGATATTTTTTACAGCATTAAAATTACTATTACAAGAAAAACAATGTGCAAAAATTGCAAAATGATTTGGTTTTTGATTTGCAGGTAATTCTAAATAAGCTTGTAGTTTTAGACCTTTTCTGTTTTCAATTTCTAATCTAACAGTATTCATTATTTTGATTTTTTAGATAGTCGAGATAAGATGCCGGACTTTACTCTTACGAACGTGATTTGAGAAGTTTTGTAATAAAAACTGTAATTTTGGATTGATATAATTTTCACAGAAAGGTTTATCAGGATTTGATTGATAGTAGTTCTGAAATTCTTCTATTGAAGGTTTAAATCTTTTAAACTCTAATATTTGTGTGATGATTTTATCTTCAAAATCAAATTGTAATTCTTTAATTATTTTTTGACTTTTTTCTTTTTCATGCTGAGAGAAATAATAAATAGCCGAACGATATTTAGTTCTCATAGAATGATTTTTAGTGCTCTTATGAGTTCGTAAATGAATTTCAATCAAGGTTTCCAAATTAATATCCTTGACATTAAAATGAACAACTACAGCTTCAGAAAAAGCACTATTTTCTTTAGTTGATGAAACCCAACCTTGTTCTACTTTAGTGACGCCAACTAAAGTTTGAAAAACTGCCTCTGTACACCAATGACATCCACCACCAAAAGAAATTTTAGCTAATTCCATTGTAATTTTTTTCTTTCTATCCAATAAGATTCTGGCGTAGTTTTAAAAGAATTCAAGACCTCAATATCATCAATGGAAAGAGAAAATGAATTCATTTTTAAATTTTCTTTCAATTGTTTAGTATTGCTTGCACCACTTAAAACTATGCTATCGGCAATTGTTTGTTCACAATATTTAAGAGAAATGGCATCTATACCTACGTTGTGTTTTTTTGATAAATTATATAAAACTGAATACATTTTATTATAATGAGGATATCTTTCATTTTTAAAAATGCGACCATTTGCCATAGCTTCTTTAACAACAATCGATTTATTTTGACGAATTAATTCGGCTAAAATTTCTTTTAAACTTTGATCTAAAAAATTATAAGTTACTTGAAATAAATCAAAAATTGATTCTCCATCAACCAAAATTTCTAACGCTTTTTTTATTACTTCAACTTGATTTGTACCTGATGTTGTTATACCTATTTTAAGGCGATGTGTTTTTTTTAAAAAAGCTAATTGCGCTAAAACTTCTTTATTCCCCAAAACGCCAGTTTCTAGTGTTGCAGAATGAATTTGATATACTTTTAAATAGGGTAGTAGTTGTTTAGAAAAACCCCATTGTTCGTTTAATTTTGCTAAACTATGTTCTTTTACTTCATGAATAGTTGCATTTGTATCAAAATTAGCGGTGTACGTATAGCCCCATTTTGTGGCAATTTCAATCGTTTTATCATTCTTAGTTTGCAGCCATTCTAATACTAATCTTTCGGCTAAACCATAACCAGGAGCTGTATCAAAATAACGAATTCCCAAATTATAAGCGTCTTCTAATACTTGAAAACTATGTTTTCTGAAAGTTTCCAAATCAGAACCCTCATTATTATTTTGACGAACATTTATATATTGAGGTCTTCCTAAAGCTGCGGTTCCTAATCCTAATTTCATAGTGTTTATTTGGTTTTATGAACTACAAGATAACATAGAACAACCTACTTTATTTCGCGCCCATTCTGGTCTTTTTGCAAACCATTTTTCATTTTCCGGTTGCTCAGCATATGGTCTTTTTAAGAGTTGAAATAATTCATCAATTAAAGTATAATCACCTTTATCTGCTGCGTCAATTGCTAATTGAGACATGTAATTACGCAATACATATTTAGGATTTACAGCATCCATTTTTTCTTTTCTTTCTTTGGATGAAGTTGTTTCTTTTTGAAGTCTTTCTGAATATTTTTCAAACCAGTTAATCCATTTCATTTTTATTGCATCCGAAAAATCTTCTAATTCGTAAAAAGCTTTTTCTACCAAATAAAATCCTGATTTCTCATTAGAAAAACTACTTAAATTCCTAAAGAAAATTGTCATGTCAGTTTCTGTTAATTGCAAAGTATCTTCTAAATGCTGAATTAATACTGCATCATTTTCATCCGAAGTAAATAAACCTAATTTCGATTTCATCATTGTAAATGATTGTTGTTCAAAATCAACTTTATATTGATTTAAAATCGCCTCCAAAGGTTCAACTTCTTCAATGATTGGATATAAAGCATTTGCTAGTTGGTATAAATTCCACAAACCCATATTTGGCTGATTGCCGTATCTGTATCTTTTATGTTGGCGATCTGTTGTATTTGGAGTCCATCCAAAATCAAAACCTTCTAGCCAACCATAAGGCCCAAAATCGATCGTTAAACCTAAAATTGACATGTTATCAGTATTCATAACTCCATGTACGAAACCAACGCGTTGCCAATGAATAATCATGTCTAAAGTGCTTGCTGATACCTCTTTAAAAAAGTTGATATAGTTTTCTTTGGAGGGTTCTCCTAAATGCGAAAAATGATGTTTGATCGTATAATCAACCAATTTTTTTAAATTTTCGACATCTTCTCTAGCTGTAAAAATTTCATAATTACCAAAGCGTAAAAAACTTGGAGAAATTCTAGAAACAATTGCGCCTTTTTCAAATGCTTGGTTTCCATCATACAATACATCACGTAAAACAGCATCTCCAGACAAGCTTAAAGACAAAGCACGTGTTGTTGGAACACCTAAATGAAACATTGCTTCACTGCATAAATACTCTCTAACGGAGGATCGTAAAACAGCTAATCCGTCTGCCGTTCTAGAAAAAGGTGTTTCTCCAGCACCTTTTAATTGTACTTTCCAGTTTTTATTTTGATGTTCAACTTCAAATAAATTAATGGCTCTTCCATCTCCTAATTGTCCTGCCCAATTACCAAACTGATGTCCTCCATAACACATAGAAAATGGCTTTGTCTTCGGATAGATTTTATTTCCTGTAAAGATGCTTTTAAAGAAATCTAAATTTGTTTCTTCTTCGGAAATATTTAACTCAGAAGCCATTTCTTGCGAAACGTGAATTACTTTTGGGTCTTTCGTTTTCTTCGGATTTACATAAGAGAATACTGCTTCAGTGACTTGTCTTCTTGAGTTTTCTAAATCAGAATCTGCAGGCAATTCTGATATAAAAGTGTTTACTATATTTAAGTTCATTTATATTAAATTTTGGAGCAATTAGTTATTCAGAAATTTAAATAAGTAGTTTTCGTCTCTTTTAATAACTGCACAATGCCCGTTATGGTTTTTTATAATTTATCAATCCATTTTTGAAGATCTGCATCAGAAGGATTTCTTAATTTTTTATCATTAAGAGTAATCGTAGGGAAATTTAGTTTTTTATTTTGATACAAGTTACGTAATTCTGCTGCACATTCTTCATTATTTTTAACATCTAGAAACACGAAATCTATATTACGCGTTTCTAAAAATGTTTTATAATATTGAGTTTTACGGCATTTTTCTGTACCATATAATTTAACCATATTATTTTATTGATACTGATTATAATTCTTGAGAAGGCTATAAACTACTTTAATTTATCTGCATGTAATTTTCGCAATTTCGCTAATTTTGGTTCAATTACAAAAGTGCAATACCCTTGCCCGTTATTATTCTTATAAAAATCTTGATGCTCTTGTGTCGCTTCATAAAAAATAGGCAAAGGACTAATTTCTGTCATTATTTTATCAGAAAAATAAGGTTGAATTTGCGTCAATACTTCTGCTGCAATTTTTTGTTGATTTTCATTGTAATGATAAATTACAGATCGGTATTGAGTGCCTCTGTCTGCGCCTTGTCTGTTTAATGTTGTTGGGTCGTGCGTCGTCATAAAAATAACTAAAATATTTTCGTAAGAAATAATGGTTGCATCAAAAGTAATTCGAATTACTTCTGCAAAACCAGACAATCCAGAACAGATTTCACGATACGTTGGTCTTCCTGGGGCGTTTCCTCCAGCATAACCAGAAACCACTTTTTCTACACCTCTTACTTCTTGGAATACAGCTTCTGTACACCAAAAACAACCACCTCCTAAAGTGGCAATTTGTATGTTTTTACTCATTTTTAAACTTTCCTTTCTCTAATGACATCGCTTCTGAATTAACACAATAACGCAATCCGTTTGGTGCTGGTCCGTCAGGAAAAATATGTCCTAAATGTGCATCACAAGTGTTACACATTACTTCAACTCGAATCATACCAAAAGAAACATCTTTATGATATTTTATGGCATTTTCTTTAATTGGTTGGGTAAAACTTGGCCAACCAGAACTAGAGTCAAACTTAATTGTAGAGTCAAATAACGCAGTGTTACAACAAATACAATTGTATTTTCCTTCATCATAAATACTACATAAAGCTCCAGAATTTGGTCTTTCTGTACCTTTTTGTCTTGTAACTCTAAATTGTTCAGGAGTTAATAGACTTTTCCATTCTTTTTCAGTTTTTTCAACTCTTTTATCTGGAGTTGGATTTCCTTTAGTTGCGAAGTTTATTACTTCTTTCCATGTTAGCATAAAGTAGTTTCTTTCTTTTTTATTTAATATAATGTACTTCCAATCTTTGTCGAAAATTAGGGTATAACTTACACCATAAACTACTCGAAATTACTTTAAAAAAAAAGTAAAATGTGAATTTTTATTTTATTGTGCTATTAGTAAAGAAGATAATTTTTGAAGATTTTAAAAGAAAAAATACTATCCTTCCTAATAATTAAAATTATGCTAGTTCAAAGAATTTTATCATACGTCCTGTTTAAGGCCCTATTTTATAGCCTAAATAATTTTTTACCACAAATTTAATGTGGTACACTTTTCTAATAATACTAAAATAGTACATGCAGATGCCGACTCTTTAATTACAAATTTTAAGTACCTATAAGTATAATAGTTCTTTTTAAAAGGCAACTTTAAAAATAAATAATAGTTACTCCATACCTGGTTGTTTAATGCTTGGAGCCCATTTTTTTAATTGTTTTTTAATTTCTGTAGTTACTTCATTATCATTTTTTATATACCAACTTACATTTTTATAAGTAGTACTTCCATCACTTGAATAATGAAAAAAGACAATAGAATTTACGAAAGGATACTTATTATAAAAATTATCAAAAGTATCTCCAAACCATTTTGCTCTATCTCCTCCTGGTTTTAAAGACCCAAATTCAGCAATCATTATTGGTTTATAAAAAGCAGCCAATTGTTCGTAATAATTACCAAAAATTTGTTCAAAAGTCCACCAATCACTCCAACTTGTGCTTGTTCCATAGTTTAAAGCTCCTGTTGCAACTACATCTACATAATCAGATCCTGGGTAATATTCTTTAAATTTCCCATAAGTTAGATGTGGACTCCAAATCCATATAACATTGGAAGCTCCAACTGAATCAAATACATCGTGAACGTGTCTAAACGCTGCAACAAACTCTGAAGGATCATTATTTTGAGGTCCCCATGGATAACGATATGGATCATTCATCTCATGTCCCATTCTTAAATAAATTGGGTAGCCTACTTTTTTTGCTTCTGCTGCCCATTCTTTTATAAATAGATCATAATCACCATTAGCAACAGATTTCAAACCATGATTATTTCTTATTTCCGGGTCTTTGATCTTAGGAAAATTTTCTTTTGAAAATTTACCTAACCAAGGTTCCCAAGTAATCATGGGAACAGAACCTATTCTAACAATTGCATTTACTTCATTTTTTGGAAACTTGTACTCTGGATTTTCTCCCCAAGCTTTATAAATGTGTATAATAGGAAATGTCAAAGCTAAAGAATCTTCTAAATTAATGATATTTTCATAAGACTCTCCTTTACTATCATCAGACGCTCCAAAAAGAATGTATTTAGTCTTTAGTAGTGAGTGCTTATTTTTTCTTTGATCTTTGAACCAACTTAATTTATCTTCTCTATTCTTTTCTCTTTTTCCTAAAATCGCATCGTGCTCTATATTCTGAACCATATCGCCCATGTTTTCTAAAAACCCTCCTAAGGGTCCTTTAGAACTTTTACTTACAGCTGCCAAACCATAAATAACAGAATAACCTATAACCAAAGCAATTAGTACGTTAAATAGTCTTTTAAATTTTTTTTTGAATAATGACATAATTATGATTTATTTATAACAATTTCTATACCCTTATCAACACTGATTTTTGGTTCAAAACCTATACTTTTTTTAATTTTTGATGGATCACCTATCATTTCCCAAACTTCATTATTCCTATATGGAATTGCTCCCAAAACAATTTTAGCTTTGGTGTTCATAGATGTATTTACTGCGGTTGCTAATTTACTTAATTTTGTTCCTTTACCACTACATACGTTCATGGTTTCTCCATATGCACTTGTATTTTGGGCTGTTAAAATTAATGCATCAACAACATCTCCTACATATAAAAAATCTCTGACCTGTTCTCCTTTGGTCATCAAAAAATCTTCACCTCTTTTTAGTGATTCAATCATTTGAGGAATAAAGAATCCTTCAGGCATATTTTCTCCGTAAAAATTAAAAACCCTTAAGTTGGTGAATTTTTTACTGTGATTATTGCAATAAGTTTGCACTAACACTTCTGCACTTATCTTACTTAAAGAATAAGGTGATACTGGTTTAGGAATTTGATTTTCATGAAATGGGGATACATTATTTCCATAAATTTCACTTGAAGAAGTAAATATAAAATGAGCATCTATTCCTTCTAAAGACTTTAATACATTTAGAGTACCCTGTACGTTAACAGCCGCCATTTTTTCATAAATAGAAAAATCTCTGTTTCGGCTAATGTTTGCTGCTAAATGATACACTACATCTGGTTTTATTTTTTGAATAATTTTGTATGTTTCATCAAAATTGGTAATATCAATTGTAAATTGAGAATTTGATTGTTCGCAATTCCTAGAAATCACAAAAACATCAGCTTTATTTTCTTTTAAAGCTTTTACTAAAAATTGTCCTAAATAGCCATTTCCACCAACAACTAATATTTTTTTACCTTTTAAGTCTATAATGCCCATAAAATATTTGCTGTCTTTGCATCTGATACATATTCTGTTAAATCAGTAAGAGATAAAATTTTATTGTTTTCGTAATACTCTTTATACCAGCTTATTGTTTTGTCAATAGTTTTATCTATTCCCCAAACAGCTTGCCATTTTAAAAGTTTATTTGCTTTAGAACAATCTAGCATTAATAAATTTGCTTCGTGATGTTCGTCTGTATTTTTACTGATTTCAACTTGAATACTATTCCAACATTCATGAGATAATTTCACAATATCTCCTACTTGCAGATTACTGTGATTGTCTGGTCCAAAATTCCATCCATCAGCCACGGAAACATCCTTTTTTAATAACTTCCAACCTAGTGTTAAATATCCACTTAATGGCTCTAAAACATGTTGCCAAGGCCTTGTAGCTTTAGGGTTTCTAATTAAAACGGCTTCGTTAATTGATGTTGCTTTTACAATATCAGGAATCAATCTATCTGCGGCCCAATCACCACCTCCAATTACGTTTCCTGCACGACCGCTAGCGAGCAATACTTGGTGTTTATTACCAAAATCTTTGGTATTGAAATAAGAGTTTCTATAAGAGGATGTTAATAATTCCGAACAACCTTTAGAGGCACTATAAGGATCATATCCTCCCATGGGATCATTTTCTCTATAACCCCATTCCCATTCCTTATTCTCGTAACATTTATCGCTAGTTACATTTACAATGGCTTTTACAGAAGCTGTTTTTCTGCACGCTTCATAGACATTTAAACTTCCCATTACATTGGTAGAAAAAGTTTCTATAGGATCATTATAAGATTGTCTTACTAAAGCCTGTGCTGCTAAATGAAAAACAATATCTGGTTGTACTTCTTCAAAATACTTTTGTAAAACACCTGCATTTCTAATGTCGTCTATTTTTTCTTCTATCCCTAGGTTCAATAAGCGTAAATGGTTGTTCTCATCCACGTTCTCTAATGAGAAGCCATAGACTTTGGCACCCATTTGTTCTAGCCAAAGAGCTAGCCAAGTTCCTTTAAAGCCTGTATGTCCGGTTAATAAAACTTTTTTATCTTTATAAATGCCTTCAAAAAGTGATTCAAAATTTACCATGTTTTCCAAGGTGCTTTATTTTCATCCCATTGAGACTCTAATTGATTTTTATCTCTCAGCGTATCCATTGGCTTCCAGAATCCTTGGTGTTTAAAAGCTGCAAGCAGTTTGTTATGCGCGATATTCTCTAAAGGAGTTCGTTCCCATATGGTAGAATCATCCTCTATGTAGTCAAAAATCATAGGGTCACAAACAAAGAAACCTCCATTAATCCAAGCTCCATCGCCTTTAGGTTTCTCCATAAAACTATTCACAATATTATTTTCTACATTAATATCTACGGCCCCAAATCTAGCTTCTGGCTGCACACAAGTCATTGTTACTTTTTGATCATGATTTTTATGGAAATTTACAAGTTCTTCTATATTTACATTGCTTACGCCATCTCCATAAGTTAGCATAAAAGGTTCATCTAAATATTTAGCAGCTCTTTTTAATCGTCCGCCCGTCATCGTATTTAATCCAGTATCTAGTACCGTTACTTTCCATTTTTCAGTCTTAGACTCCAACGTAGTAGTCGTATTATTTTCCATATCAAACTCTACATCAGATTGATGTAAATAATAATTTGCAAAATACTCTTTAATTACATAAGATTTATAACCACCTAGTATTATAAAATCGTTAAAACCATAACTAGAATAATGTTTCATTATATGCCAAATAATAGGTTTATCACCGATTTTTACCATAGGTTTTGGAATAGAGGATGTTTCCTCACTTAATCTAGTACCAAATCCACCTGCTAAAATTACTACCTTCATATATTTAGTTTTATTTTTTTAGTTTTATTTTTTTATCTGCTGTGATCATTATTTTGCTCCAAGCATTTTCAGCTTTGATATATTTAGATTTAAAAGCAGCTCCAATACCCCCTGTAAATTGAATAAATGCAATCATAGCAAAACCGATCATGGCCCAAGTTTTTTCGGCTGTAAGAATCAATTCACTTTCAGGAATGTAGTACCTTCTTTCGATATAAACCCCTAATAACATTGATATACATAGCATGCAGTACAATAATAATGGCATTACAAACGGATTCATAAAACCTTTAACGGCTACTTTGGCTGTTGGAAGATATGGGATTTTTTTGTTTATTAATGTCAAATAAAAGGCATAAGTAAATACAGGCCAGCAAGAATACTTTAAAACCATACCTCTCCAATGAATTCCTTTTTCTGTTTTTCGATCACACAAAAACTTCTGAGCATAGGTGTAAATCAACATTGCGATAAGCATAATTGGACTCCCCAATACAATAAATTCAGTAAAATCCATACTAGCAGGACTTATTTTTGTAGTAAAAAATAGTAAAGGTATAAAGATAAAGAAGGCAGTTATGGGTCCAAATAAGTAATAAGTACCTATGGATAAATAGGATATTTTTTGCCAAAATGTTAAATGCCTTAAAGCGCTTGGTATTTCGTCAAATAGCAATTCAAAAACTCCTCTTGACCACTTTAGTTGTTGTTTACAAAACGAAGTAAAGTCTTCGGGTACTAAACCACGACTTACAATCACAGGATTGTAAATAGATTTCCAGCCTTTTGCATGAATTCGAATAGAGGTCTGTAAATCTTCTGCCAAACCTTGAGCATGACCCCCAATACTTTTTAATGCTTCCCTCCTAAAAGTACAATTAGCACCTATAGCTACAGCGCTTCCATAACCATTCAGCCCCATTTGAGTAGGCCCATAAAACGTATAGGTTTGTTCCGCAGCTCCTTTAGCAGTAAAAGAACGATACATGTTGTAGTAGCCTTGACTTACTTGAACAAATCCAACTTTTTCATCTTTAAAAAAACCTAATGTTTGATCTAAAAAATTAGGAAAAACAATATGATCAGGGTCTAATATCAAAATAAACTCTTCTTTTGTTTTTTTTAGTGTTTCGTTAATTTTACCTGCTTTAGCTCCTGGTAAATTTGCCAAATTCAACCATATAACACCATGTTCTTCTGCTAGTTCTTTAAATGCTAAATCTTCAGTACTATCTAATAAGTAAGTGGTGTGAGGGTAATTTAAGTTGTTTAAAGCCTTAAAAGTGTTTTCAAACATAGATAAGGGCTCCCCAGGTGCAGATGTAGTAAAAACAGCAACACTTAAGTTTTTCTCAGGTGTAGGAACTTCTTTTGGTTTTTGTATTCGTAAATAATTAACCCATACCAATACTATCCTTATAAGGCCATAGCAAAAAAAAAGACTTAATATTATGAATAAAAAAAGGTTAGCAATATGATCTCCTCGAAACCACCATTCAATTAAATTGAATACACTTAATAATCCAGCAAATGTTAGCCCTAAAAAGACAACTTTATCAAAGCTTGTTACTTTTTTAGCTTCTTGGAATTCCCATAAATCGCTACGTAATTTTGAATTCATTAAAATGTGAAATTAAATCCTAGGTTAACGTTGTTTCTTTTGTAAAAAAATGTTTCTTGATAAACATAGCTAGCATCAATTCTAAAGCGATCGGAATAACTATATTTAATTAATCCGTTAAACTCTAAAGATGTAAATTCTTCATTATAAAAACCTCCTATTTCAGTGTTATTTGCGTCTACTTGAAGAGGATATGGGTTTTTTACATTAGACTTAAAGCCATAGTTTACTTTTGTTCCAAGCTTCAACTTCTTAAAGGGCTTGTAGTTTAATATGAGCAATCCTGAATGAATCTGTTGTTCTTTTGGTGTAAAATAGGGATTGTAAACGCCGATTCCTTCATTGTTATAAATAAACAAAATATCTTTAGCATCTGAAAAATTGTAACCATATCCAAATTGAAAATTTAATTTTTTAATTTTTATTGGTTGTGATACAATCCAAGAAGCAACTGATTTTATAGTATTTTCATCCTCAAAAAATTGATGATTGTACCCTGCATGAAATACGACTAATTTATTACTGTAATCGATACCACCAAAAATATTTTGAGTTGTTAAATTAAAAGTAGTACTTGCAATTGTACCTAATAAACTCCTTTTAGAATACCCTAAATTTAAGGATGCTTTTTTAGTTAATTTTTGGGTGAAATTAATACCACCTATCCAATCTGTTTCTCCTGAGAAATTTTTATAGACACCTCCAGTTATATTTGTAGCTAGTTTAAGTCCATCAAAATAAAATTGATTACTTAATTTTATGATTAAAGCTTGTTCTTTTTTAGGTGAAAAATTATAGTTAGATACTTCTAATTTAAAATTTAAAAATCGCGATCTATATTGCCCTAAAGCTACATGTTCTGCAATATAATCCATCGGTTGCGTATCTGATTGGTATTCAAAAATGGTTTTAATATGAAATGCAGTTGATACTTCTATTTGGTCTTTTAAACTTTTTGTAATTTCTGTTTTGGGATAGACTTCATGAATTTTATCGATCTTTTTTTGCGATTTTTTTAGATTTCCTTTCCAGAAACTAATATTAGCTTGCATCAATAAAAATTCAACATTCTTAGAATCATCATCCATAAATTTAGATAAAATAGATTCTACTTTATCAATTTTCCCGAGTTCATAAAGCATTCTAGCGTAATCCAATTGGAGGTCTTTATTGTTAGGAGAAATAAAAACTGCTTTTTTGAACTTATCTTCTGCCTGTGTTTTGTCACCATTCATATACAAAACATGTGCATACAGCCAATTTACCTTAAAACTTTCAGGAAAATGATTGTAGAATTTTGATAAAAAGAACGCTGCTTTGTTGTATTCTTTTCTTGTAATGTAATAGTTTGTCGTTTTTAAGATATCTTCTTCTTCAAATTCAGTGTAAAAAGAATCTTTTTTTGGTGTCGCCCTAAGAGGTTGATCTTGGGAAAAAACAGATATAGTCAAAAACATCAAAAAGCATATACAGGTGTTTTTAAATAATTTAAAAACGGTATCCAGCCTTATTAAATTTATCATTTTTTTAAAATTTTTCTATGAGCTGTATAGGGGGGGAGACTGTAATCTGTAATACTAACTATTTCAAGAATGCTAATATATTAATTTTTTACAAATAACTCTTTAGTTTTGTAAAGAGTTTTGGGTACTTTACATTAATTAAACTGCTTGTATCTATAGAATAGATTGGGTTGTTATTGTTATTTATATTGAAAGATTTAAGAATTCCTATTTGCCAGAATAAAAAATACAGGGAATAAAAATTTGGCGAAATAATAATATTAATCTTTATAATAAGGATTATGATTTAGCATTTTTTTAGAATAATGTAGGAGTGATAACTAGGCCTGTTTATTTTTTTTAATTATTGTACAATAAACTTTTTAGTTAGTTTTCCTTTATTGGTGGTTATGTTTATTACATAAATACCACTTGTTAAATTAGAGGTATCAGTTGTTAAGGTTTTACTGCTTTTTATAAACTGACCTAGACCATTATAAATACTTGCTTTTTGCAGTTTCAAACCACTATCAAGTGAAATACGTAGTTGATTTTTTACGGGATTAGGGTATAAATCTACTGCTAAACTGTTTATGAAATCTTCTACATTTAAAATAGCTATTGAACCAAAATCTTGCCACACTAAAGTAGTGTTATAAGCTGATACTGAACCAGAAGGAACAGTTAAAGTTATATTACTTGTAGTAACATATTCAAAAACATTTGCATCTATAGCTAAAGGAGTTGCCAGATTTACAGTCATACTTGTTAATCCATTACAGTTGTAAAAAGCTCGATCGCCTATATTTGTTATACTATTTGGGATACTAACTTCTGTTAAACTAGTACATTGGTAAAAAGTTTGATTAGATATATTTGTAATGGTATCTGGAATGTCAAAACTAGTTAAACTAAAACAATTACCAAAAGCAGTTTCTCCTATTTCGGTTATACTATCTGGAAGAATAATGCTACTTAAACTACTACAGTTATAGAATGCAATATCAGGAATAGAAGTAACACCATCAGGAATTATTATTTCGGTTATGGTATTGCAGCCAGCGAAAGCACCATTTTTTATACTTGTTACGCCACTAGGAATATTAATTTCAGTTAAACTACTGCAATTAAAAAAAACAGTTGCTGCTATAGTTGTTATACCACTTGGAATGTCAAAATCCCTTAACTTATCACAATTACCAAAAGCACTATCTCCTATACTTGTAACACTTTCTGGTAAACTAATTTCTTCTAAACTAGTGCACGCATAAAAAATACTATTTCCTATACTTGTTATACTATTTGGTATATTAATATCTTTTAGGGCAGAACATTGGTAAAAGAGATTGTTAGGTAAACTGGTAATACTATTTGGGAGAACTACTTTCTTTAAACTAGTACAAGCGCCAAAGGCAGATTCGCCTATATTTAATACAGTTTCAGGTATAATAATCTCTTCTAAAACACTACACCCATAAAAAGCAGTTGCTTCTATATTTGTTATATTACTTGGTATAACAAATTCCATTAAACTATTACAAGCGAAAAACGTACCATTTGGTATTTTTGTAAAATTATTTGGAAAAGTTACATTCGTTAAACTAGCACATAAACCGAAGGCTGAACCTCCCATGCTTTCATTTGCAACACTGTTTGGTATAACAACATTATTTAAACTACTACAATCATAAAAAACAGCACTTCCAATACTTGTTACAGTATTTGGTATTGTAATACTAGCTAAACTTCTACAGCTAGCAAAAATACCGTTAGATAAATGAGCAGTTCCAGTAGGAATATTTATAGTCGTTATACTACTACATTCACCAAAAGCATCATGTCCAATATTTGTTACACTATCTGGAATACTTACACTAGTTAAACTATAACAAAGATAAAATCCAAAAGGTTCTATACTAGTTATTGTATAAGATTCACCACTATTTTCTATATTTTGAGGTATTGTTAATGAACCTGTAGGGCAAACATCATTATATTTTTTTACGGATACATGTCTATTACTTGCATTAGTTACTGTGTATTGTAGAACACCGTCATTAAAAGTTGTTTGAGAAAAAATAGAGATACTCAAAAACATTAAAAAATAGATACTAGTATTTTTAAACAACTTAAAAACTGTATCTATACTTATTAAATTTATCATTTTTTTACTTACTTTAAAATATTGTAAATAAACTTTTCAGTTAGTTTTCCTTTATTGGTGACTATATTTATTACATAAATACCACATGCTAAATTAGAGGTATCAGTTGTGAGCTATTACTACTTTTAATAAACAGACCTAAACCCCTGTAAATAATTACCTTTTGAAGTTCCAAGCCATTATCAAGTGAAATATGTAGTTAATTTTTTACTGGGTTTGTGTATAAACCTACTTCTAAACTGTTTATAAATTTTCTATATTTAAAAAACAGTTATTGAACCAAAATCTTGCCATACAGCAGCAGCATTATAAGTTGATACTGAACCAGATGGTACTTTTAAAGTCATATTACTTGTAGTAACATATTCAAAAACATTTGCATCTATAACCAGCGGTGTTGCCAGATTTACAGACATACTTGTTAATCCATTACAGTTGTAAAAAGCTCGATCGCCTATACTTGTTATACTATTTGGGATATTAACTTGTGTTAAGCTAGAACATTGGTAAAAAGTTTGTTCTGAAATACTTGTGATGCTATCTGGAACATCAAAACTAGTTAAACTAAAACAATTACCAAAAGCAGTTTTTCCTATTTCGGTTATACTATCTGGAAGAATAATGCTACTTAAACTACTACAGTTATAAAATGCAATTTCAGGTAAAGAAGTAACACCATCAGGAATTATTATTTCGGTTATCGTATTACAACCAGCGAATGCACCATTTTTTATACTTGTTACGCCGCTAGGAATAATAATTTCAGTTAGGCTACTGCAATTAAAAAAAACAGTTGCTTCTATTGTTGTTAAATTACTTGGAAGATCAAAGTTACCTAGCTTATTACAATTACCAAAAGCACTATTGCCTATGCTTGTTATGCTGTTTGGTAGACTAATTTCTTCTAAGTTACCACAGGAATAAAAAACACTATTTCCTATACTTGTTGCATTACTTGGTATGTTAACTTCGATTAGTGAAGGGCAATCGTAAAAAAGATTGTTTGGTAAACTGGCAAGGTTATTTGGTAAAACTGCTTTCGTTAAACTTGTACAAGCTCCAAAAACAGATTCGCCAAGGTTTACTACAGTTTCAGGGAGAATAATCTCATCTAAAATACTACATCCATAAAAGGCACTAGCTTCTATAGTTGTTATATTAGCTGGCATATCAAATTCTTTTAAACTATTACAAGCAAAAAATGTTGCCTCTGGTATTGTTGTAAAGTTATTAGGAAAAGTTACATCTGTTAAACTAGCACATAAACCAAATATTGAAGTTCCCATGTTATCATTTACGACACTGTCTGGAATGATTACATTATTTAAACTACTACAATCATAAAAAACACTGTTTTCTATGCTTGTTATATTGTTAGGTATATCAATACTCGCTAAACTTCTACAACTAGCAAAAACACCATTAGGTAAATTTGCAATTCCGGTAGGAATATTTATGGTAGTCATACTAATACATTCACCAAATGCATCATTTCCTAATATTGTCACACTATCTGGAATACTGACACTTGTTAAACTGTAACAACCATAAAACCCAAAATCATCTATACCGGTAATCGTATATAACTCGCCATTATTCATTTTAGTTTCAGGTATCGTTAATGCCCCTTCAGGGCAAACGTTATTAAGTTTTTTTACGGATACATACCTATTTGTTGAATTGGTTACTGTGTATTCAAGGATACCATCATTAAACGGCTCTCCCACTTGTCCTATAACAATACCTTCAATTGGGCTACATGATGTAAATAATAAAGCTAGAATTGTTAGAGAATAAAATATTTTTTTCATGGTTTTCGCAAAATTTCTCCAAATATATTTATTTTTTTTTCTTATATGTATGTTTAAAAAAACTTTAACAATTAAATATTTGCAAATTTATAAATTATCTTTTGGATTATATAAGTATATATTCAAGATAAATTTTATTGATTTAGTATCTTAATTACCATAAAATCTAGTTCACAAAATATAATTTTACATAGATTTTTGTTATTGTAATAATTGCAAAGAATTCTTTAAACAATAAAGAAAATTTAGAAATCAACAGAAAGACTTTGGGTTTTCTTAAAGCCTGAAAAAAACGACTTGTAAAAAATAAAAAGTTTAATAAGCTTTTTGCTTGTTTTATATGCTCAATTATAGAGCCATCAAAAAAAAGTATAAGTAGAAAATTAGTATTTAAGATAAATTGATTTCATAATTTACCATGAAATTTAATTATCTACTTTTGTAATCAAAATATTTTTTAGGATGAGTACACTACTAATTGATGCAGAGATATATGTTTTTAACTTATTAAATAATAGGTTAGTATCGAACTACGTATATCACAACATAGCACATACTCAAAAAGTTGTTGAAAAAACGATTGAACTTGCAGAAAAATTAGAAGTAGATAAAGCTTCTATAGAAAACTTGCAATTAGCAGCGTTGTTTCACGATTCAGGCTTTATTAAACAGGCAGAGAATCATGAACAAGAAAGCGTAAAAATTCTGACTAATTTTTTACAAGAAAAGAATGTAGAAGCTAAAAGAATTGAAGCAATCGCTAGTTTAATTTTGGCAACTAAAATAGGGCATGAGCCTACCAATGATTTAGAGAAAATAATGACTGATGCAGATTGTGCACATCTAGGAAATAAAAGCTTTGAGGCTAAAACAGCGTTGCTAAGGAAAGAATGGGAAGCTACAGAAAATAAAAACTATTCTGATGCTGAATGGGTTGCTATTAATATCGACTTTTTAACAAATGTGCATAAATATCATACAAGTTATGCTTTAAAAAATTGGAGTAAAGGGAAAGATAAAAATTTAGCAAAACTGTTAAAAGATAAAAATAAAATAGCATCTAATTTAAAGAAGTTTAAGCAAAAAAAGGAAGCTTTAGATGTTAAAAAAAATAAAAGTGATGTTCCTGAAAGAGGTGTAGAAACGATGTTTAGGGTGGCTTTAAAGAACCACATGACTTTAAGTAATATTGCTGACACGAAGGCCAATATTTTACTTTCTGTAAATGCAATTATTGTTTCTTTAGCATTGTCTAATTTATTGCCAAAGCTTGATAATCCTTCAAATAGTTATTTAATAATACCAACAGTTATATTTATCATTTTTACAGTGGCTTCTATTATATTGTCAATTTTGGCAACAAGGCCTAATATTACACAAGGTAAGTTTACAAAGGAAGACGTTGCTAATAAAAAAGTAAATTTATTATTCTTTGGAAATTTTCATCAAATGAAATTAAATGATTTTGAATGGGGCATAACAGAAATGATGCAAGACAGAGATTATTTATATGGTTCTTTAACCAAAGATTTGTACTTTTTAGGATTGGTTTTAAATAGAAAATATAAAATATTAAGAGTTACATACACCGTTTTTATGATTGGTATCCTAGTTAGTGTTGCTGCCTTTGCAATTTCTTTTTACATGCAAGAAAGAGCTGGTTTTTAATGATTACTAAGCTTCAATTTCTTTAATTAAATCATTAAAAGTGATAGTGCTCTTTGCATCAAAATCTTTTTGATATATAATTTCAACTCTTAAAGCCTTTAGGCCAGAAACACCTTGTAAATCCTCCAATTCTAAAAACTCAATTTTTCCTAATTGATTTCTAGATTGTAAAAAGTTGATGTACTTTATATACTCTAAAGCGTCTTTATCTTGCGAGTACACAATGGCCAGTTTACCTGGGGTTGTTAGGCGTTCATTAGTTCCTTTCAAGTTAGCTTTGTCAATTCTCTTTTTAATGATTTCGTATCTAATGTTGTAAGCGCCATCAACATCAAATTGTTTCTCATCCATTCTAAATTTTATAGCCATTGGGTTACTATGTACCAAAATAAGGGAAGCAACTCTTAGTTCATGCTCCATGTTTTTTCGTTCATTAAAAGCAATGTTTTCCATTTCACACATGGTTTGTAATTGCCACAAACGTAAGTTGTAGAGGTAAATCTCATCAAATGTATCTTCTTTTGTAATCGATTGGCCGATATACATGTTAAATTCAATACCATCAGTTTTGTATCTTTCAAAATAATGAGGATACATTTTTTGTGCTTCTTTCTGTTTTTTATCGATGTATTTAGCAAGTTTATCATTTAAGATATTTACGCTGTTTTCGTAATTTTTTCTTTTCTCATAAACGACACCTAGGTCTTTGTCTAAACGTTCCATATAAATACTTACTTTTTCAGAAAGTACTGTGTTTAATTCCTTAACATGACTAAAGATAGGGTAGATATCGCGCTTTAAAAACTCTAAAATATTTATCTCATCACCAGCGTTTAAGCCTTTTTTTATATCCTTTAAAAAAGTAGAAACACGAAACATCAGTTCATTGTAAATTGGTAAAGATTCGTTTTTACAAGCATCTTTTAAGACGTTTATAGCCAATGATAATTGTGTACTTAGATCTTCTTGAATAGCGTTATTTCTTGCTTCTGACGAACCTTTTATATCGCTTTGTCCATACAAAGGATACACGTCGCTAAATACAATTTCATCTAACTTTGCATTTTCATTGGTTTGATGCTCTACGTGATATTTTTCTGCAGCTTCATAAAAACGCCATTTTACAGCACTATGAATTGATGTGTAATGCTCTTGTATTGTAGCTTCTAAAACATTCTGTCGTTCTTCTGATGTTCTTTTAACAGCAGCTTCAAAAACAGGAATAATATCTTTTAGTTTATTAATATTTACAGAGTTTAACTCATAAGCTCTTGGAGATGCAATTTCTAGTAATGCTAGGTCTCCATTTGCAGTTGCTTCAATAGGAATTAAAAGAATACTTTGAATTCCGTTTTTGTGAAGGTTTCTATAAAAAGGATTCTTATTGGTTGCCAACCCATATTTTTCTACGTCAGAAATTATAAAAGTTTCATGATTTTTAAAAACTTTTTCTAGGAGCGCACTACAGAAATAGCTGGTATCACAACTTATTTCTAAGCCGTTTTCTAGAATAATACTGTTTGATTTTTTTACAATAGTTTCGCGAATTTTCGAGTTTATATTGTCAAAAATAGAGTAGCCTAATTTTAAATCTTTTATACTATAAAAGTCTCTTAAGTTGTCTTGTAATTTTGGGAGTAGTTTTTCACCACCGGCTAGTAAATTTTCTTTAATAGAAGAAATCATTTCTTCTGCAGTAACATCAAATAAATTGATGAGTCCAAAACCTTTAAAAATATAACTGTTCGGGGGAAATTTCTCTCTCCATAAATCAATGTTTTCAAAATTATTTAAAAGCTCTTTAAAATCTTCTGGTGTTAATGTAGGTGCATTTTCGGTGGATGTTATATCGCAAAAATCAGCATTAAAAGTGGCTCTGTAATATTTCATTGTCCCTGTTCTTTTATCAGGAATATCAAAATAAAATGGTCTTTTTACATCTACATTATAACCGTGTACAAAACCTAAAATAAACGTACAAGCCATAATATACATGCCGTCATCTTCAAAATTACGAACCTCTAATTCGTAGTCTTCACCAGCATTATTTATAATATTTTCGAAACGTTCTGTAAACTTAAAAGATGTAAACGAAAAAGGAATACTTGCCGCTTTTATTTCGTTCAATTGTAAGGGCTCTGGAAACAAAGGATCTAATAATAAATTTATTTCTTCTTTGTATTTTTCCAATAAAGAATAATCAGAAAAGCCAGTATTTAACTCAGGATGTTTTTCGAAAAGGCGCACCATTTCTTTTGCTGCTCCATGAAATGGATGGTTTACAAATTTTTTGTTTCCATATTTTTCAAACAACATAAAAACTTTCTGAAAAGAAATGTTTAATTGTAAGGGTAATTCTTTTTCAGAAACTGAATTAGAGGCTATGATTTTCATATACTTTAAATAAGTGAATACAATGTTATTATACTTTTAGACGTATTAAGGTAACAAAAGTTACAGCCTAAATAAAATTTAGATTCCTCCTAAAGCTTCTATTTAACATAAGCATCAGGAGGAATCTATAAAAAGAAAGCGTAATCGTTATTTTTGTCTAAAGTAAATTGTAATCGGCACTCCAGAAAAATCATAGATTTCTCTTAATTTATTCTCCAAAAAGCGTTTATATGAATCTCTAACATATTGGGGTAGGTTACAGAAAAATGCAAACTGAGGTGTTTTTGTAGGTAATTGCATGCAATATTTAATCTTTACAAATTTCCCTTTTGTAGCTGGTGGTGGGTAGCTTTTAATGATGTCTAACATTACATCATTTAGCTTACTCGTAGGTATTTTATATTTTCTTTTTTCAAAAACTTCTACTGCAGTTTCTATGGCTTTAAACAGACGTTGTTTTGTTAAGGTAGAAGTAAATATAATTGGCACATCTGTAAAAGGCTCAATTTGTTTTCTAACCATAGCTTCAAAGTCACGCATTGTGTTCGTTTCTTTCTCAATTAAATCCCATTTATTAATTAAGATAACAACACCTTTTCTGTTTTTTTCTGCCAGCCAAAAAATATTTTGATCTTGACCTTCAAAACCACGAGTGGCATCTACAACTAAAATAATAACATCAGAATATTCGATAGAACGAACAGCTCGCATTACCGAATAAAATTCTAAATCTTCTTTTACACGAGATTTTTTACGAATTCCTGCGGTATCAACTAAATTAAAGTCGAAACCAAAACGATTGTATTTAGTATCAATAGAATCTCTTGTTGTTCCTGCGATATCGGTTACAATATTTCTTTCTTCACCAATTAAAGCATTTATAAAAGAAGATTTCCCTGCATTTGGTCTTCCAACAACTGCAAATCTTGGTAATTCTTCTTTCTCTAAATCTACTTCTTCAGCGGATGGCATTTTTTCTGCTAAAGCATCTAATAAGTCTCCAGTTCCACTTCCATTAATGGAAGCTATTGTATAGTAATCGCCCAAACCTAGATTATAAAATTCAATAGCGTCTGGTTCGCGCATTGCGTTATCAACTTTATTGACTACGGTAAAGATTGGCTTCTTTACCTTACGTAGAAGTTTAGCAACTTCTGCGTCCATAGGTGTAATACCATCTTCAACATTGACTACAAAAACAATTAAATCTGCTTCATCAATGGCAAGATTCACTTGTTTTCTAATTTCTTCTTCAAAAATATCATCAGAACCTACAATATATCCCCCTGTATCTATCACGGAAAATTCTTTTCCATTCCAGTCAGATTTCCCATAATGTCTGTCTCTTGTAACTCCACTAACTGAATCTACAATAGCTTCTCTTCTTTGAACCAGTCTATTAAAAAGTGTTGACTTTCCAACATTTGGTCTTCCTACAATGGCAACAATGCTATTCATTTGAATTGAAATTTTTTGCAAAGGTACAATTTATGCTTGTAAGAATAACGCTAAAAAACAAGTCTTTAAAACGTCACAAATCAGTAAATATTTTTGCTGCCTTTTGTGGGTAATGCGAAGTCGCTTTTTAGTTATTTTACAAATATTTACTGTGCTACTATCTTGTTTAGAAACCACTAGTAGGGGTTTGCCTAGAGGCTTTGATTTGCAGTAATAATTAATAATGCTTCTGTAGCTTCTTAAGTAAAGTGAAAAAGAATTTGTAAAATTTTTGGGATGTTGAATTTGTAATATCGCAAACTTAAACTTGTTCCAGTATTCCGAAGTCCTATGTAATTTTTCTAAGACTAAAAGTTTGGATACTTATTTGGTCATTTAAAAATCGAAATTTTCTTTTTTGATTTTAAATTAGTGCATTACACTCTAATTCTATTCAATATAACTGTGTTTTTCCAATAACAAGTTTTGTAAATTTTTTCTTGTACTTAAGTTGCTGTTTTTTTTTAGAAAATTCCGAAAACACACAGCTAAAAATTAAAGTAAACATTTATTTCAATTTATGATAAAATTCTTTAATTATTAATCCACTTTAAAATTGTTTTTAAGTAGAGTTTCTTTCTTTCTTTATTTTTGTTGAGTTTTTAAAAACTATCGTTTATAATATTTATATATTAGTATAAAAAATATTTTTAGCTAAATTTCATATAATCAGGCTCTTGTTTTTTTAAAGAAGTAAGGGTTAGAAAAATCACCCTCTTTTTATTTTAATGAATCTTTTATTTTTGTTATCATTGTATGCTGAACTATATTATTATAACGGCTTACTTAGATTATAGATTTTTAAACACACACTTTAACTGTTTATATTATATATAAAAATATATTTATGAGATTAATATTACTTATTTTTTTTTTAAATACATCTTTATTTTACTCCCAAGCAATTGTGACAGTATCAGGAGGTAATGCAACTGGAATAGGTTCTGTAAGTTATACAGTAGGTCAGTTGGTTGTAAATACAAACATTGCTAGTAGTGGTTCAGTGGCGCAAGGTATTCAACAAAGCATAGAATTATACACTTTGTCGAATCCCGATTTAAAAACATTAACTTTAAAAGCCTTAACTTATCCGAACCCAACTAGTGATAAAATAATTTTATCTTTATTAGATAATAAATTAAAAGAACTGTCTTACTCAATTTATGATATTAATGGTAGATTGATTAAAAACGGAAAAGTAAATCAAGAAAATACGCCAATCGCCATGAAATATATGGCTGCTGGTATCTATCTGTTAAAGGTTCATCAAAATAAAAAACAACTAAAAGTATTTAAAATAATAAAAAATTAACAATGAAAAATATATTATTAATTTTAGTACTTGTAATAACCACAGTTGGGTTCTCACAAGCTCCTGAAAAAATGAGTTATCAAGCAATAGTAAGAGATGCAAATGGTGATTTGTTAAGCAATATATCTATTGGTATGCAAATAAGTATTTTGGAAAACTCAGCATCTGGAAATGCAATTTATGTAGAAACTCATTCACCAATGACCAATGTTAATGGATTAGTAACCTTAGAAATTGGTGCTGGTGCTATTGTTTCTGGTGATTTTTCTGAAATTGATTGGAGTGCAGATCGTTATTTTATTAAAACAGAAACAGACCCTACAGGGACAGTTAATTATACTATTTCAGGAACTAGTCAACTTTTAAGTGTTCCTTTCGCTTTGTATGCTAAAACAGCAGGTAATGTGCCAAGTTACACAATAGGTGATTTTGCACATGGTGGAGTTGTTTTTTGGGTAGATGAAACGAATCAACATGGCTTGGTGTGTGCGAAAACAAATCAAAGTTCTTCAATAGAATGGTTTGAAGGTTCTTTTGTAATAACACAGGCAAGAGGAAATGGAGTATATGCAGGTAAGGCAAATAATTCTATAATAATATCGGCACATGTGGCTAAAGAATCTATTGAAACCCTCTATGCAGCTAGACTTTGTAATGAATTAGAAATTGTCGAGAATAATACTGTTTATGGAGATTGGTATTTGCCTAGCAAGTTTGAGTTAAATCTAATGTACCAAAATAATGCTATAATTAATACCACTGCCCTTGACAATGGTGGTGAAGTTTTTGTAAACAATACTTACTGGAGTTCTACAGAAAGCTCTGCAAGTAGCGTATGGATTTTGGATCTATCTAATGGTGGAGAGTCTGCTGTTTTTAAAAGTTCCCAAAACTATGTGCGTGCAATAAGATCTTTTTAAAAGAATAAAGACTCTTATTGAACTAGCTTTTATGGGCTAGAATGATAAATTTATAAATGAGTAAAATCATGTTTTTGCAAATCCCCTACAATGTAATTATAAGTTTAACATGTATTAAATAAATCTCGTAATGAGCAAGATTAAAACAGTTTTAATAGATTCTGAGGAGTCATCTTTGCTGAAAATTAAAAACTTACTAATAAAATTTGATGAAGTTGAAGTAATTGGTGTATTTGAAGATGCAGCTGAAGGATTTAATTTTATTCTAAATACTGAAGTAGATTTAGCTTTTGTACAAATAGAATTACCACGACTTTCTGGTCTGGAAATTGCCGAAGAAACAAGTAAACGCGGACTAGATGTAAAGATTATATTACTTTCAGAACATTCTCATTATGCGATCAAGGCTTTAAAAGCTTCAGTTTTCGATTATCTTTTAAATCCGATTTCTATTGATGAATTAAAAAATTCTTTACAACGTTTTAATACAAAGTATAAGATAAATTTAAACATCAGAGAAATACAAATTATTAGAGAAATGTCTAATGGACTAAGTAGCCAAAACATTGGCGAAAAATTATTTATTAGTAGGCATACAGTAGATTCTTACCGTAGAGCAATTTTAGATAAATCAAAGTGTCAAAACACAGCCGAACTCATAAAATTTGCTTTAAAAAGCGGATTAATTTAAATCTTCACGAGCCTTATTTATTAGTATTGAGCCACTTAAATATCATTAATAAGGTCTATGATGGTATTTTTCATTATTAATGATATGCAATTACCTCATTAATTGAGCGAATTTATGTTTCTTTTTTCATCAGTTTTGTTTGTTCCCCCACTACTTACTAATTTTTAGAACGTTTTAAACGTATATGAAACTAAACTTGTGTAAAAAAATTACACTTTTTTGTTAGTTCCTTGCAACCAAAACATTTTATAGCACTAATAATAATTTCTTTTTTGAGATTGACATTTTTGTTATCAAACTTCTAAAAGTAAAGTTGGTTAACTGAATACTTTTACCGAATAAAAATATAGTAAATATTAGAACAAAAAATAAAACCAATTATGATGAGAAAAATTACAAAAAAATTAACCCATTTTATTTATATAACTGTACTGTTTTTCTGTGCTTCTACAATGGCACAAAACCAAACTGATAACTGGCAACTTCTTACTACGATCGATGGTGTCGAAATCAGTTATAAAAAAGGTAATTGCGACGATTTTGAAACTCTATTCATAAAAACTAAAAACACTACTTCAGAAAGCTTGACTATTTCATTGAAATATGATTTTTCGATGGATGGGGAGTCTATAGGATCTGGTATTCTTTCTATCAATGGCCTTGCTGGACAAACCGAATTATTTAGTGACTGTATCACTGGACCTAAGATCAATGTGTTTGATCACCTTTCAATATTTGACGAATCAACAGTTACTTTAACTATAATAAAAAATTAGAACTAATGAAAAAGTTATTAATACTTCTAACACTAATATTGAGCGTAAACATTTATGCTCAAGAGGTTATTTATTTAAGAACTAATACGACTGGCAATTACTGGAATAGAACAGGAGGTGAAGATGCCCTAAATAGAACTTTTGGTGCTGGTAATTGGCAGAGACAAGATTTCGAGACAACAGATCCCAATACGTTATTCTCTTCCGCTCACAAATTAATTTTTGTAGATGGCAGTAATTATGGAACCTGCGAGATGGTCACATTTGTAGATGAGAATAGGGCAGGATTCGAGAACTGGGTAAGTCAGGGAGGATCCTTATTCTTTAACGCAGCTCCAAATGAGTGTCCAAGTGGTTTAAGTAATCTTGGTTTTGGTGGAGCAAAACTTATCTGGGGGCTTAGTAATTTTGGATATCCAGTAGCTACAGGTCATCCAATATTTAACGGTCCTAAACTGCCTGCAAATAACACTTACGGAGGTAGTCAATTTTCACATACATATGTACAAAGTGGTGGAACGACCTTGATCAAGGATCAAAACAATCGGGCTATACTTACAGAAAAGACATATGGCCAAGGAACTGTGTTCTTTGGTGGTATCACGTTGGCGTTTGTGGGAGGACAACATTCTTCTTGGACCCCACAGCAAACACAGGCTAACTTGTTCGACAATATTTTGAGTTACCTTAAAGACCAGGCTGTATCTGATAATATTCCTCCAACTGTTGTCACTCAAAACTTCACAGTCCAATTGGATGTTAATGGAATCGCCACAATAACACCTGCACAGGTTAATAATGGCTCAACTGACAATTCAGGAGGCATATTGACTTATGTATTAGATAACACAACATTTACATGTGCTGAAATAGGAGCACAAACAGTTACACTTACTGTTACGAATCCTTCAAACGTCTCCGCAACCGGAACTGCTACAGTAACAGTAGAAGATAATATTGCACCAAGTATAACATTAAACGGAGCTGCAAGTGTAAACCACGATGCTTTTACAGTATATACAGATTTAGGAGCTACGACTGCTGACAATTGTTCAGCAACGTTAGTAATTACAGATGATATAGATACAGATACTCCCGGAACCTAT
>LAQA01000038.1:0-3691 GCA_000981625.1 Flavobacteriaceae bacterium ASP10-09a | reverse complement strand
GCAATAGCACAAGACATTATAGTACAATTAGATGCTAATGGAGATGCAAGTATTACAACCGGAGATATCGACAACGGATCATCTGATGATTCATCTGGAACGTTAACTTATGCTATTGATAACGCAACATTTAGTTGTAGTGATTTGGCAGGAAGTCCAAATGACTTTGCACTAAATTTTGATGGTTCAGATGATTACATTTTTGGATCTGATGCTGGACTTCCGGCAGGAAATGCTGCAAGAACGATAGAAGTATGGGTTAAGACCACATTGCAAGGAAGTACTGAAATAGCATTTGATTATGGTACCGAATCAGCTCAAGGTAAATCAGCAATAGGTGTACATTCTTCAGGAGGTGCTTTCTTATGGGGAGCTTGGGGTGACTTTATAGGCACAACTAATATTACTGACGGTGTTTGGCATCATTTAGCATTTTCACATGATGGAACTACAAGCAGTTTGTATGTAGATGGTGATTTAGAATCGAGTCGTACATTTACTATGAACACAATCCTTTCGGGCCCAATGTTTATAGGATCTAGAAACGGGCCAGGTCAACTTTTCTCAGGTTCAATTGATGAATTAAGAGTTTGGGATGTAGCTAAAACTCAGACAGAGATACAGACTAGTATGAATACTGGTTTAATAGGAACGGAAGCTAACTTGGTTAGATATTATTCTTTTGAGGATGGAACTGGTAGTTCATCAATTACTGAACAAGTGAGTGGCCAGACACAAGCGCTTAACAACATGGAACATAGTTCTGATTGGGTTGCAGGTGCTACAGGTGTATCTGGAAGTGGAGAATCAACGGTTACCCTAACCGTAACAGACGCATCAGGTAATTTTTCTACCGCAACAGCCAATGTTACCGTAGAAGATAATATTGCACCAAGTATAACATTAAACGGAGCTGCAAGTGTAAACCACGATGCTTTTACAACATATACAGATTTAGGAGCTACGACTGCTGACAATTGTTCAGCAACGTTAGTAACTACAGATGATATAGATACAGATACTCCCGGAACCTATACAGTAACGTATACGGCAACAGATGGAAGTGATAATATTACTGTTGAAACAAGAACAGTTGTTGTTCAAGATATAACAGCACCAATAGCAATAGCACAAGACATTATAGTACAGTTAGATGCTTCTGGGAATGCAACGATTACACCAGCACAAATCGACAACAATTCTTCTGATGATTCGGGGAATGTTACTTTAAGTTTGGATACAACTACTTTTGATTGCAATGATGTAGGCGGTACATCTACAGCAATAACACCTTTAGTAATAGGAACTGAAACTTTGGATACCCGCTCTTATGGTGGAGGGTACAACCCTAATACCAATGAATTCTGGTATCCAGAATGGTCAGGTACGACAGTGTATGTTTATGATGAAAATCATCAATTCTTAAGAACTTTTGATTCTGGCCAAAACCAGATGATACAACTATGGATGGATACCGATAGTGAAACAGATTTTTACACGGCTAATTGGACATCAGGCAATCCTAAGACTTATACTCGTATAGATGAAAATGGGGATAAAGTATGGACCTATAACAATGCCAATGGGTCTTATCCTTCAGGAATTAGTACGGATGCGAACTTTGCTTATTTACTGGCTTATGGAGGAAACCGGATTGATGTAGTAAATAAAAACACAGGAGTGTTTGAAAAATCAATTACTTTACCTGGCTACGTAAATTTATATGGAGGATTGGTCATCGCAAATGAACATATTTATATAGCGGGTACGGCTAATGGTTGGTCAACTAATCCAAGTGATCTGAGGTATATTCATCAATTGGATATGGATGGTACTTATATAAATTCTACTTCCACTAATGGAATACATCCATATAACATGTCTTTTGATGGAGAAACCATGTGGATTTCTACAAATAGCAGTACCATAACTGGTATACAAATAGCAGATGGAAATGCTAATGGTTCTTCTGGCGGCGGCAACCAAGTTACGTTAACCGTTACTGATGCAACAGGTAATTTTTCAACAGCAACAGCCAATGTTACCGTTGAGGATAATATATTCCCAACCATTACATTAAACGGAGCTGCAAGTGTAAACCACGATGCTTTTACAGTATATACAGATTTAGGTGCTACAGCTACTGACAATTGTTCAGCAACGTTAGTAACTACAGATGATATAGTTATTAATACTCCCGGAACTTATACCGTAACGTATACGGCAACAGATGGAAGTGATAATATTACTGTTGAAACAAGAACAGTTGTTGTTCAAGATATTACAGCACCAATAGCAATAGCACAAGATATTATAGTACAATTAGATGCTTCTGGAAATGGAAGTATTACAACCGGAGATATCGACAATGGATCATCTGATGATTCAGGGAATGTGACTTTAAGTTTGGATACAACTACTTTTGATTGTGATGACATTGGCGATAACAATAATTTCTCTGCAAACTTTAATAATGGTTATGCTAATGGTTTTAAAACAAATAGCAATGCCAACATTCCGACAGGAAACAGTGCTAGAACAATGACAACATGGATGAAGTTAGATGCAATTCCTAATTCATGGGGTAGCGTTATTTCACAAGGAAATGGAGATTGTGTAGGAAAAATGTTTGCAATAGGTATCATTAGTGGAAAGCTAGGGGCTTGGGGTGGATGTAAAGATTGGGTATCAAATCTTACAGTTTCTTCAGGACAATGGATTCATGTTGCTATAACTTATGATGGAAATGGTACAGTGAGTCTTTATTATAACGGACAAGGTCAATCTCATAATATTGGATCGTATAACACTACTGCGAGTAAGTTGTTTATGGGAGTTGAAACAACCAATAATGGAGCTTCATACAGAAATTCTTTAAATGGTAAATTAGATGAAGTAAAAATATTTAATAAAGCATTAACGGCTGCGGAAGTTCAAGCAGAGATGGCAGGGAGTAATCCAGCTAGCACAAATTTAGTGTCACATTATAATTTTGAAGAAGGAACAGGAACAGGAGTAAATGATTTAGTAGGAAATAATGATGGTACTGCGTTTGGATTTACTTCTTCAGACTGGTCACCTGATACTCCTTCTGCAGGACAAATCACTAACACGGTTACCTTAACAGCAACAGACGCAACCGGTAATATTTCTACAGCAACAGCGAATGTTACTGTAGAAGACAATATTGCACCAACCATTACTTTAGATGGAGCTGCAAATATAACAGTTCTTGTAGGAGATATTTTTACAGATCCCGGAGCAACTGCAGCGGACAATTGTTCAGCGACAGTAACTGTAACAGGAACAGTAAACACGAATTTAGCAGGTACGTATACATTAACTTATAAAGCCGTTGATGGTTCATCAAATGAATCTGCAACAACCGTTTCAAGAACGGTTATTGTCAATGGTATACCAACTGCATCCGATGATCTAGCAACCGTAACAGAAGGTACACAAGACAATGTAATTAGTGTAATGGCGAATGATAGTTTTGGACCAGATGGACCAGGAAATATCAGTATTGCTACCCCGCCAACATCAGGTACAGCAACGGTATCGGGTACTACGCTTTTATACACACCAGTAGCAAACGTAACCTCAGATACACTTGTGTATACCGTAGAAGATGCCAATGGTGATCTGGTTTTTGCTACTCTAAACATTACAATTAACAGATTGCCAAGCG
>LAQA01000006.1:28083-60652 GCA_000981625.1 Flavobacteriaceae bacterium ASP10-09a | reverse complement strand
ATGTTCTACGCCTATTTTAATAGATATGAATACTTCTGATAATTTAGCGATAAGTCCAGACGACTATATTACAGTTTCAGAAAGCTTAACAATAGAAGGAACTGTAGATCCAAACAATGCAAACACACAGATTTCATTTAGTATTGTTTCCATACTTGATAATTTAAATGAATTAGACGAAGAAATTTTAAATGTAATTGGCGCTGTAACAACTACAAATATTGGATTGCAAGATTTAATGAAAACTGCAACGATTATTGATGTTGACCCAAACCCATTTGTAGATATTGAAAATGTAAAAGTAGAGGAAGGTAATTTTTTAGTGTTTACTGTTAGGCTTTTAAATGCAAATTTAGAACCTATGCAAAATTATATACCAATAAATTTTATTTTAGAAACTATAGATGATACTACAAATGCAAACGAAGATTATCAATCAATAGCAATATTTACAAATATTCCTGCCTATGCATCTTCTATAATTCAATCTGTTAAAACCATAGACGATAGGTTAAATGAAGATACAGAAGAGCTTTTATTGCAAGCAACGACAAACCTTTCAAATGTTTCTAACTCATTTGTGCCCTCAGGAATAGGATTTATCAAAGACAATGATTATCCAAATTTATTTTCACCAAATTCTGATGGTAAAAGTGATGTATTTAAAATATCTGGTATTGAAGATTACCCAAATTTTAAACTTATTATATATAATCGTTTAGGAAATGAAGTGTATAACTATAGCAATAATGGACTCACAAATCCTATATGGTGGAATGGTGAGTTTAATGGAAAACCAGCTCCGGTAGGTGTCTATTATTACACCCTAGATTTTAATGATGGGATTACAAAGCCACGAACTAATTTCATACAATTAATAAGATGATTATAAAAGCAAATAAAATTGTCTTAGAAATAAAAAATAATAAGAAGCAATGGTTAAGTATATTTTTTGTTTTTTTTATTAGTTTGAATATGTATACGCAACAAATACCAAACTATACGCAATATGTATATAATATGCAGATTATAAATCCAGCGTATGTCGGTTCTAGGGCAGATTTAAGTATTTCTTTATTATCTCGTCACCAGTGGTTAGGTATAGAAGGAGCGCCAATTACGAGAACATTTTCTGTAAACGGAAGAACAAAAAGAGGTTTAGGTATTGGTGCAACCATTGTTAATGATAAAATAGGTTTATCAGAAAGTACTAATATAAATATAGATGCATCTTTCACTATTATAACTTCCCAATTCAGTAGGTTATCGTTTGGGCTAAAAGGGGGAATCACTTTTTTTAGCAACAATTTAGCAAACGCAATTACTCCCGATAATGACATATACGCCTCTACTTCGGGTGATTTTCCTAATGTTGGATTTGGCGCTTTTTTTTATAATAAAAGGTTTTATGTAGGCTTATCTATGCCTTATTTATTGGAGACACCACAATTCTATATCGAAGAAAACGCTCAAAAAATTAATCTTGCTAGGAATGCAAACTATTTTTTTTCTACAGGAGCTTTATTTAAATTAACAGAAAACTTACTATTTAAACCGTCAACGATGGTTAGATATACCTCTGATTTACCTGTTTCTATAGATATTAATTCTAATTTTTTATATAGAAATATTATAGAGGCTGGATTGTCTTATCGTTATGAAAATTCTGTAAGTGCTTTGTTTTCAGTAATCATTAATGAAAAATATAGAATAGGGTATGCCTATGATCATAAATTATCAACGCTTGGAGGCAACTTCAGTTCGCATGAAATAATATTCCATCTAGATTTTAATTTAAAAAGAAATACCAGATGGTTACTTCATGATAAATGTTATTTCTAAGAAATTTATTTAAATCAATTTTTTAACTTCAGAAAAAATAAAGTACACTTCGCCAGCTATTTGTATACTTGTTTGTAAATACGTTTCTTCTTGTTCCGTAGTTCCATCAGAGTGTTTTGGGTCGATAAAAGGCAAATGAAATCTGTGACTAGCAGTTGGTATAAATGGGCAGTTTGTATCCGCATTATTACACGTTGTAATCGCCATATAAGGTTCTGTATTTATAGTATTACTATATAGTTTAGAAAACCCTAAAATTGTGTTTTTAGTACCATCAAAAGAAATTGTATAAGTGGGGTTTTGATGAGAAAAGTCTGTTAATTGAAATTTGAAACCAACTTTTTGCAAGGTTTTTACTGTATTCTTGTAGAATGCAGTAACCTCAGTTCCGCCAGAAAAAGCATTAATATTTAGTTTAAAATAAGAAGCGGCAAAGAAACTCCAAATTTGTCCTAATTGACTTCTTCTTGAATTATGAGTGCAAATAAAGTTAAGGTTAACTATATTGTTTTCAGTATATTCTTTAGCAATTGCTGTTGCAATTTTTGATAATAGTTTTTTTCTATCTTCAGTAAGAGATGCTTTTTTACGAGCATTTTCGAAGAAGTTTTCTAAAGAAATAGTTGAAGTCTTAAGCATCTTAGTATTTTTAATGCAAAGTTAACTAAATAAAGTATTTTTGTAAATTAAAATAAAGTTAAGAATGCGTTTAGAAATTGGTCAAAAAGTTGCTGTTTTAGATGATGTTTTAAAAGGAAAAGTAACCAACATTAAAGGTGATATAATTTCTGTTGAAACTTCTGATGGAATGATTTTTAATTTTTCTAAATCGGAATTGGTTATAATTGAAAAGGAACAGTATGAATTAACCAAGTTTTCTGACATTAATAATCCGCTCTTGAATGAAAAAATTGCTGTAAATCCTTCTAAAAAAAGTTTCTTTAGAAAAGAAAAAGAGGAGGTTGTTTTAGAGGTTGATTTACATATAAAGAAATTAACAAAATCGGTAAAAGGTTTAGATAATTATGATATGCTAAACATGCAATTAGATACTGCTAAAAGAAAAATTGAGTTTGCTATTCATAAAAGAATTCCTAAGATCATCTTTATTCATGGGGTAGGAGAAGGAGTTTTAAAAACAGAGCTGCATTATTTATTGAATAAATATCCTGTAAATTATTATGACGCTTCCTATAAAAAATATGGATTAGGAGCTACAGAAGTATATGTTCTTCAGAACCCTAATTAGTTGTATTTTTGCTTTATGAAAGCTATTTATTTAGACAATGCTGCAACGACAAAAATTGATTCTGAAGTTTTAGAATTAATGCATGTTTCCATGCAAGAAAACTTTGGTAATCCTTCTTCTACCCATCAATTTGGTAGAAAAGCAAAATCTGCAGTAGAGACTGCTAGAAAAAATATTGCTAAACATTTTAATGTTTCTGCGCCCGAAATTATTTTTACTGCTGGAGGTACAGAAGCAGATAATTTAATTTTAAACAATGCTGTTTTAAACCTTGGTGTTCAAAGGATTATTACTTCAAAAATAGAACATCATGCAGTTACACACACATGTGAGTTTTTAAAGAGAACTCAAAACATAACCTTAGATTTTGTAAATATTGATAAATCTGGAAGTGTAGATTTACAGCATCTAGAAGAATTATTATCAAATTCTGAAGCCAAAACTTTGGTTAGTTTAATGTATATTAATAATGAAATCGGCACTATTTTATCTGCGGATCAAGTTTATGCTTTGTGTAATAAAAACAATGCATTATTTCATTCTGATACGGTTCAAGTAATCGGTCATTATCCTTTAGATTTACAAAAAATACCCTTAGATTTTATGGTAGCAAGTGCGCATAAATTTCATGGGCCAAAAGGTGTTGGTTTTGCTTTTTTTAAAAAAGGATTTGGAGTTTTACCAATGTTTTATGGTGGAGATCAAGAAAGAGGTGCAAGGTCTAGCACAGAAAATGTACACTCGATTTTAGGTATGGAAAAAGCCCTAGAAATTGCGGTAACTAATTTAGAAAAAGATAAAGTATACATAGAAAATATTAAACAATATTTTATTACTGAATTGCAAAAAGTATCAAAAGAGATGCTGTTTAACGGACTTTCATCAGATTTAGAAAAAAGTAGTTACACTATTTTAAACGTTCGTTTTCCTATTAATAATAGTATGTTGTTATTTAGTTTAGATATGGCAGGAATAGCTGTTTCTGGAGGTTCTGCTTGCCAGAGTGGAAGTAGCAAGGGTTCTCATGTTTTAGCAGAAATACTAAAAGGTGATGAAGCAGATAAAACATCGGTACGTTTTTCTTTTTCTAAATTTACGACTAAAGAAGAAATAGATATTACACTTCAAAAAATAAGAGAGCTACTTTAATGTAGCTTTCTTAGAAATATAATAAAAAGTTATTTTATTTTATAGCTCAGTTCTTGGATCTTATGGACTTTTAGCTCGAGTTTTTTGCGGGTATAAAATTATCTAAAGGAAACAAGCAATAGAACCCTTTAGAGACTATTTTTGAAACTTTAGAAGTTAAAAGAAAGATTAAACTAAGGTTTTATTTAGCAAGAGGTTTAGGGTTCGCAATAAGTTTTAAAAAGAAAGATTAATTTTTACTCACTTTATTAAATTCATTGATCATGAATAAGGCCCAGATAACTACACACAATACAACAAAAATTGAAAAGTAGATAATAATATTATCGGTGTTCATTGTTTATTAGTTTTAAGTAGATCATTACTCCTAATAAAGTAGGAGCCCAAAGGCCAATAAAAATTCCATGTAATTTATCGCCTGATATAAAAAGGTACTCTGCTACTAGAATGATTATAACGCAAAGGGCCAGCATTAAAAAGTTAGCAATCCCCATTTTTTTTATAAAATTCATTATCTATATTTAAATTTCAATAAAGTTACTAAATTTAAGAGGTTTTATGCTTTAAAATTTTAAATTATTAATGTTGTGATAATTTTATTTTATTTTTTACCCATACAAGTATATCATAGGTGGTTAATTTTAACTATGTTTTATTATATTTAGCGTAAATTAGTAACCAAACATAACGTTGTTTAATATGTATAGAATTATTTTTATCTTACTTTTTCTTCTAATTTCTAATATAACCATTTCACAAGAGTTGCCGCCAATTAGTACCTATACGACTAAAGACTATAAAGCTGAAAATCAGAATTGGGCAATATCTCAATCTGAAAATAAATTCATTTATGTAGCGAATAACGAAGGTTTGTTAGAATTTGATGGAGCAATCTGGCAGTTATATCCAACGCCTAATGAAACTATAATGCGTTCAGTAAAAAGCTTTGATGATAAGATTTATACTGGTTTTTATATGGATTTTGGTTATTGGGGAAAAAATAATTTTGGATTTTTAGAATATACCTCCATTGTAAAAGATCAAAATGTTCAGATGTTAGAAGATGAACAAATTTGGGAAATTTTTGAACTTGATGGTTGGATGATTTTTAAATCTTTAGAAAGGATTTATTTATATAATTTAGATACAAAAAAAATAAAAATTATAAATTCAGATTTTAGGATACATAAATTATCGAAAGTAGATAATGTTATTTATTTTCAAGAAAATAATAAAGGTGTCTATAAAATTGAAAATGGTGTTCCGTTATTAATTTCAGATCATAAAATTTTAAAAGAAAATGTAGTTGTAGAATTTTTTAAAAAAGATGGTAGATTATTGATTCTAACTCAGAAGTTAGGTTTTTTCTTTTTAGAAGGAAATACACTTGAACATTGGAGCGATCCTTCTGTAAATATTCTTAAAAATGTAACTGTGTACAGTGCTAAATTATTGAAAAACAATGATTTTGCTTTAGGTACAATTTCTGATGGTTATATATACTTGTATAGTAATGGTGAAGTAGGTTATCAAATAACACAAAGTCTTGGATTAAGCAATAATACAATACTCTCTATTTTTGAAGATGAAGAAAGCAATATATGGTTAGGTCTTGATAATGGAATTAATTGTATAAATAGTGCATCTCCTTTTAAAATTTATAATAAAAAGAGTGATTTTATAGGTTCTGTTTATGCATCTATAGTTTACAATGACTATTTATATTTAGGTACAAACCAAGGATTATTTTACAGAAGAATTGATTCAGAAGAAGATTTTAAATTGGTAGATAATACACAAGGGCAAACTTGGAGCTTAACGATTATTGATGGTATATTATTTTGCGGTCATACTTCAGGTACTTTTTTAGTTAATAAAAATAAGTCTAATTTAATCTTTAATAAACAGGGTACTTGGATCGTAAAGAAGATAGATAATAACATGTTAATCCAAGGATGTTATGATGGATTATACATTCTAGAAAAGAAGAATAATGTTTGGGCAGAAAGAAATAAAATTGAAGGGTTTAATAATTCTAGTAAATATGTTGCAAGTTATGATTCTGATAAATTTTTAGTTAATCATGAATATAAAGGAGTTTTTAAATTAACATTAGATAAAGAATTTACAAAAGTAATAGATCTTAAAAAAGATAACTCTGTTTCAAAAGGGCTGCATTCTTCTCTTATTGATTATCAAGACAAAATATTATACTCAAGTAAAAAAGGGGTTTATTTATTTGATAAAAAAGCAGATGCTTTTAAAAGAGATAGCGTTTATAGTCAGTTAATTTTCGAAGATAATTATGTGTCAGGCGCATTGGCATATGNNATATGACAAGTCAAGTAATAAATTGTGGTCTTTTTCTGAAGAAAATATTAATTATTTAACACCTGGCAAATTAAGTGATAAACCAACAGTTAAAAGTATACCAATTTCTTCCTCAATGCCAAAAGCGACTCATGGGTATGAAAATATTATTCATTTAAAAAATGAAAAATATCTTATTGGAACCCATAGTGGATATGTTGCTGTAAACTTAGATAAAATAAATATTCCTAAAGACTTCAGTATTCTGATAAATAAAGTTAATAATTTTATTTTAGATAAACCCAAAGTCAGTAAAGGTTTGTCTACAAAGAAGTCATTTTCATCTAAAGAAAATAATTTTGAATTTTTTTACAGCGTACCTGATTATAATAAAATTACAAGCATAAAGTATCAGTATCAATTATTGGGGCAAAGTACCCATTGGAGCGTTCCTTCTAACTCTAAATCTGTTTTGTATGAAAACATATCTTATGGTAGCTATACATTTAAAGTAAGAGCTATTGTTGGAGGCAAAACAAGTAATAATGAGGCCGTTTTTAAATTTAAAATAGATAGAGCTTGGTACATATCAAATACCTTAATATCAATATACATATTAATGTTTTTGCTAGCCTTTTATTTGGTACACATAGTTTCTAAGAGATATTATAAAAAACAAAGAGAAGAATTGTTGGAAAAAGCTAGAAAGGATTCTGAACTAAAAGAGTTAGAAAGCTCTCAAGAAATTATTAAGTTAAATAATGAGAAGTTAAGAAATGATATCGCTAGTAAAAATAGAGAGTTAGCAACCTCAACAATGAGTATTATTAAGAAAAATGAGTTTTTAAGTTCAATAAAAACAGAGTTAATTGATGGGGGAACACAAAGTTTAGCAAAGGTTGTTAAGATTATTGATAAAAACCTAAACAACACAGATGATTGGAAAATGTTCCAAGAAGCTTTTAATAATGCAGATAAAAGATTTTTGAAGAAAATAAAATCTAAACACGCAGAGTTAACTCCAAATGATTTAAGATTGTGCGCTTATCTTAGACTAAATCTATCATCAAAAGAAATAGCACCCTTGTTAAATATCTCGCCTAGAAGTGTCGAAGTGAAACGTTATAGGCTTAGAAAAAAAATGAATTTACCTCATGACGCAAATTTAACAAACTACATCTTGGAGATATAACCTCTACAACAAAGGCTAAAATTACCCATACAATACCACAACATTTATTGTTTTATAAGATATTAGCATTGATTTAACGTTTCCATAACATTAGTTATATCAGGGCGCTTTAGCGTTTATATTGCTGTGTATGTTTTTTGTAGCGGTGCTTTTTAGTGATTTAATAAAAAAGGAGTTATAGCTTTACAGTATTATTAATTAAAATATAGTTTATGAGAAAAATGATTGCATTATTATTTTTTATGTTTTTTGGTTTTGGGCTTACTGCTCAAACACTAAATGTAAAAGGTGTTGTAAAAGACATAAATTCTGGTGAGACTTTGCCGGGAGTTAGTGTTGTTATTAAAGGTACTACAATTGGTACTGAAACTGATTTTGATGGGATATACAATCTATCAAACGTTAAGAAAGGATCAGTTTTAGTATTTAAATATTTAGGAATGAAGCCTAAAGAAGCCGTTGTTGATTCAAATGAGATTAATGTTTTTCTAGAAGAATCAGCTGAAGCTTTAGACGAAATTATAATTGTTGGTTATGGTAGCCAAAAACGTAAAGATGTTACAGGTTCTGTCTCTATTGTGGGTGCAGAAACCTTAGAAGCTTTAAAGCCTATTGATGCAACAACTGCATTACAAGGAACTACAGCTGGTGTTGCTGTTAATTTATCATCTGGTGCGCCAGGTGCAAAAGTAAATATTTTAATACGTGGTGTAAGTTCAAATACTAGTAATCAACCTTTAACTATTGTAGATGGTTATGAAGGAGATTTAAATAGTATTAACCCAAATGATATTGAATCTATTACCGTTCTAAAGGATGCACAAGCTGCTATTTATGGTATTAAAGGAGCAAACGGTGTTGTTTTAGTAACTACTAAAATAGGTAAGAAGAACAAAGCACCTACTGTTAAGTATGATACATACGCTGCTATTCAACAAACAACACGTAGGTTAGATTACTTAAATGCAACAGAATATGCTTTGGTTTTAAATGAGGCATACGCTGCTAGTGGACAATCATTACCTTTTAGTGATGTTTCTCAATTAGGTGTTGGGTCAAACTTTCAAGATGAATTGTTTAATGATGCTTTCTTAATAAACCATAACATAAGTGTTTCTGGTGGTGGAGAAAATTCGAGATACTTTATAAGTGCTTCTAGAACAGAGCAAGATGGTATTATCGCAAAAGAAAATTCAAATTTTATTAGAAATAATATTAAAATGAATTTAGGTGTAGATATTTCAGATAAATTAAATTTCTCGGTAATTGCCAATTACTTTACTACTGCTTCAGAAGGTTTTGCAGGATCGGTATTATTTAATGGTTTAAATTATGCACCAACGTTTGGCTTAAATGAAGATGATGAGAATAACTTTTTAGGAATCGAGCTTATCAATCCATTAAATCAATTAAAAAATACTTACAACAAAAATAATGGAACTGGTTTAGAGGGGAACTTTAAATTAGCATACAAGCCCATTGAAGGTTTAAAGATAACCTCTAGAGTTGGTTATAAGATATTTAACGAAAAAGGAAGAACTTTTACACCGATACAGAATTACGGAAATAGTAAAGTTTTTAATATTCAACAAAGTTCTGTTTACCAATTTAAGGCAACTTCTACTAGAGTTGTTTGGGAAACTTTTGCAAATTATGATAAAACCTTCGCAGAAGACCATAACACAACTTTTACCTTAGGGACAAGTGTTCAAAATGATTTGTTTGACGGTATATATGCATCTGGTATTAACGTACCAAATAATTCTTATGACTTTGCAGATTTAAGTTTAACAGATCCACAAAATGAGCAAAGAAGTTTAAACTCTGGTTTTAATGATTTAAGATTAATTTCTTATTTCTCAAGACTACAGTATAATTACAAAGGGAAATATTTATTCTCTGGACTTGTAAGAAGAGATGCTGCTTCAGTTTTCGATAAAGATTTACGAGTAGATTATTTCTGGTCTGCAACCACAGGTTGGAAAGTTTCTGATGAAGATTTCTTAAAGGACAATAAAACCATTAGCTTTTTAAAGTTAAGAGGAAGTTATGGTACGTTAGGGAACTTAGTAGGTAACAATCTAAATAGATCTTTCTTAAATGGGGAAGGAACTTATGTGTTTGATGGTGCTTTAGTAGATGGGACTGCACAAGGTGGATTGCCAAATCCTTTAGCACAATGGGAAACAGCAGAAAAATTAGATATCGGTTTAGATATTAATTTGTTTGATGATAAAGTAACCATCGTAGCTGATTATTTTGAAGAAAGCAGAAAAAACTTGTTAATTCAGAATTTTCCTGTGTCTGGTATTTTAGGAACAGCAGCACCTGGTGGTGGAAATCCAACTGTAAATGCAGGTACCTCAGTTAATACTGGTGCAGAATTAGCAATTAATTACACTGCAATAAAAACAGAAGATGCTTCTTTAAATTTATCCTATAATGTAACCTATGTTAAAAATGAAGTTACAAACGTAAGAGGTGGAGCTTTTATTGAAGGTGGTGGTTTTGCTATTGGTAATTTGCCTCCTTCAAGAATGGAAGTTGGACAACCAATTGGATATTTCTATGGATTACAAACAGATGGACTCTTTCAAACACAAGCAGAAGTAGAAGCACATCCTTCGCAAGCTGCTTTGGGTGCAGTTGTAACTTCTCCTGGAGATATTAGATATAAAGATATAAACAATGACGGTGTTATTGATATTAATGACAGAACAAACATCGGTAAACCACAAGCTGATTTCTTTATGGGTTTCAATTTCTCAGGAACTTATAAAAAATGGGATTTTAGTGCATATTTATATTCAGAATTAGGAAAAGAAATTGTTAGAAATTACGAACGTTTTTTACCAAATGTTAATAAACCAGCGTATTATTTAGGAAGATGGACAGGTGAAGGCACAAGTAATTCTATACCTAGATTAACTAACGATGCAACTAATAATAAATTATTTTCAGATTTCTTTGTAGAAGACGGTTCTTTCTTAAGACTACAAAATGTGCAGATTGGATATAACTTAGCTGCAGATGTACTAGAAAAAGCAGGTATTTCTAAATTAAGGCTATATACAAGTATCAATAACCTGTTTACAATAACAGATTATTCAGGTTACGATCCAACCATAAACGGTGGTGCAATTGGAGCTGGTATAGATTCTGGAAACTATCCTTCAGCAAGACAATTTATTTTAGGATTAAACGTAGAATTTTAAAAAAGCAAGTAATGAAAAATATAAACAAAAAAATATCAATTACTATTATCATCATTGCAAGTTTATGTATAGTAAACGGTTGCTCAGATGATTATTTAGACAATACAAAGGTGTATGCAGAAGATTCTGAATCATTTTTTAATTCAGAAGCAGATTATTACAATGCATTAGTTGCAGCATATGATCCTTTACAATCTACATTTATCAATGTTTTAATGGGAGAAATAGCTTCTAATAATACATTATGTGGTGGAGAGAGTGCAACAGATGTTCAAGGATATCAGCAAGTAGATGACATGATTCATACTCCTGTAAATACACAATTACAAAATTTATGGAGTTTTATGTTTGGGGGTGTAAATAGAGCCGCTTATATCATAGAGTTTGAAGATAAAACAGATTTTGCTGGTAAAGAGGTTATTATTGGTGAAGCTCGTTTTCTAAGAGCGTATTATAATTTCGAATTGGTAAAATGGTTTGGAGCAATTCCAATTAAACCAGAAGGACGCTTTGTTGTTGGAGATGAGCAAACAATTCCAAGATCACCGGTTGCAGATGTCTATGCTTTAATAGAGCAAGATTTAGAATATGCCGTTGCTAATCTTTCTTATAACGCTCCACAAATTGGTAGAGTTACCAAAGGTGCAGCAGAAGCTTTATTAGGAAAAGTATATTTATATCAAGATAAATTTACAGAGTCAGCAACTATTTTAGAAAGCGTAATTACTAACGGTTCTTATAGTTTAGAATCAGACTATAATAAAATATTTGAGTCTCAAGGAGAAAACGGAACAGGTGCTGTTTTTGAAGTGCAATACACAGATGTTGAAGGAGCTGGTTTTGGCTGTTTACAATGTAGTGAAGGTAACGTTGCAGTTGGTTTTCAAGGTGTAAGAGGTTATGATGGAGATTTATTTACTTCAGGTTTTAGTTTCAATGTACCAACACAAGAGATGGTAGATCAGTTTGAAACTGGAGATAATCGTAAAGGAGTAGCTATTTTAGATATAGAGGCTTGGGCTACAGATACAGGAGCAAGCTATACAACAGGTTATGAGCATACTGGTTTTTTCAACAGAAAGTATATTCCAAGAAAAAGAAGTACAGAAGCTGCGGGAGATTTAAATCTTACGAATCCAAATAATTACAGAGCAATACGTTATGCAGATGTATTATTAATGGCTGCAGAAGCTTTTAATAGAAGTTCAAGTCCTGATGATGCGAAAGCTAAAATGTATTTAAATAAAGTAAGAGAAAGGGCTTTTGGTAATGCAGATAATAATATTACTACAACTGGTACTAATTTAACGGCTGTAATTTATAAAGAGCGAAGAGTTGAATTAGTTGGAGAGGGTCATCACTTTTTTGACTTAGTAAGAACAGGAAGAGGAGCAAATATATCTGGGTTTACAACTGGTAAGCATGAAGTATTTCCTATTCCTTTAGAAGAAATTCAGTTTTCACAAGGAAATTGGTCACAAAATCAAAATTATTAATACATAGGAATATGAAAAAAATAAAAACAATATATAAAGCATTAATCGTACTTATTATTATAAATGCTTGTACAGATGAAAGAAATTTAGACTTTTTAGAATCTGCTTTAGCACCAGTTAATGTTTCTGCTGTTTATGATATAGCACAAGATAATTCAGGGTTAGTAACAATAACACCAATTGCAGATGGAGCTACTTCTTTTGATATTTATTATGGTGACGCAACAGAAGATCCAGAAAGTATTGAAAACGGTAAATATTTACAACACACATATGCAGAAGGAACTTATACAGTTAAATTATTAGCTTATAACTTAAAAGGAGATACAACAGAAGCTACGCAAGAACTTGTAGTTTCTTTTCAAGCTCCTAAAAATTTGGTTGTATCACTAGATAATGATTTAGCAATATCAAAGCTTGTAAACATTAATGCTACTGCAGAATTCGCAGTAAGTTATGATTTTTATTCAGGTGAAGATGGCGTAACTCAACCTGTTTTAACGGCAAATAATGGAGATGCAATTTCATATCAATATGCAGATGCAGGAACTTATTCTGTAAAAGTAATTGCAAAAGGAGGAGCTATTGAAACTACAGAATACACAATAGATTTCGAAGTTACTGCTATTTTAGCACCTTTAGTTTCCGCAGCTACTCCTCCAAATAGAAGTGAATTAGATGTAATTTCTATTTTTAGTGGATCTTATACAGATGTAACAGGAGTAGATTACTATCCAAACTGGGGTCAGCAAACAATTTACACTGCTTTTGAATTAAATGGTGATGCTATGTTACAATATAGCAATTTAAATTACCAAGGAATTGATTTTTCAGCAAATGTACAAGATGCTTCTGCTATGGGAACACTACATGTTGATGTATGGACTGCAGATGCAACTTCGATAGACATATATCCAATTAGTTCTTCATCTGGTGAATTCTTTGTAACAAAAGCTTTAGTTGCAGATCAATGGAATAGTTTTGAAATTCCAGTATCAGACTTTACAGATCAAGGTTTGGTAATTTCAGATTTAATACAATTTAAATTTGTAGGTTCAGGTTCTGTTTTCATAGATAACTTATATTTCTGGAAAACACCTTCAGCACCTTCAATTTTAACGGGTACTTGGAAAGTAGCTCCAGAAGCTGGTTCTTTAAAAGTTGGACCTTCTTCAGGAAGTGGAGATTGGTGGTCTATTAATGACGCACAAGTAGCCGAAAGAGCATGTTTTTACGATGATGAATTTTTATTTGGTGCAGATGGATCATTTAAAAATGTTTTAGGTTCAGATACATGGCTAGAAGTTTGGCAAGGATCTGCTACTGATATGTGTGGTACACCTATAGCACCTTATGATGGTTCAATTACTGGAACATTTATTCATGATGATACAAATAATAAAGTAACTGTTAATGGTTCTGGAACTTATTTAGGTATACCTAAAGCGAATAATGCTGGTGAATTACCAAATGTTGCGGTTCCAAGTTCAATAACTTATGATATTACACTCTCTAATAACAATACAGAAATGGAAGTTATTATTGAAGCAGGATCTGGAGTCTTTTGGACATATAAATTAGTAAAAGATACAGCATTAACTACAACTCCTATAGATGGAACTTGGAAAATTGCACCAGAAGCTGGTTCATTAAAAGTTGGACCTTCTTCAGGAAATGGAGATTGGTGGTCTATTAGTGATGAGCAAGTTGCAGAAAGAGCTTGTTTTTATGATGACGAATACGTGTTTAATATAGGCGGATCTTTTAATAATATTTTAGGTACAGAAACTTGGTTAGAAGCTTGGCAAGGAACACCAGATGCTTGTGGAACACCTGTTGCACCTCATGACGGTTCTACATCAACTTCATTTGTTTATGACGATACTTCTAATACGATAACATTAAATGGTAAAGGATCGTATTTAGGAATTCCTAAAGCAAATAATGCAGGTGAATTAACCGATCCAGCAGATACTCCAGATACAATTGTTTACAATGTTACGCTTTCAAATAATAATACAGAAATGGAAATTATTATTGAAGCAGGAGCAGGCGTTTTTTGGACTTATAAGTTATTAAAGCAATAATAGATTAAAACAAGATATATTATGAGAAAATTTAAAAATATTTATATAATCTTATTTTCTATGTTGATTGCCTTTTATGGTTGTCAAGAAAATGATTATCAATTTGGAGAAATAATAGCTCCATCAAACATTGTCATTACTGCTGAAATAGTTGGTCAAGATGTTAACGATCCCGCTTTAGCAAATGGAGATGGTAGTGGTTCTGTAAATTTTACAGTAAAAGGAGATAATGCACTTTCGTATGTATTCTATTTTAATGGGATTGCAGAAGCGTCACCTTCTGGAATATATACAAAAAGGTTTTCTAAAGTTGGAGTAAATACTTATACAGTTGTTGTAAAAGCAAATGGTAAAGGTGGAATTTCATCCACTAAATCATTAGATGTAGTAGTTTTTAGTTCTTTTTCTGACGTAAATGCTGAAAACTTTTTAAGTGGTGCTAATGTTGGTGACAGCAAAAAGTGGTACTGGCAAGCAGATGTAGATGTGCATGTTGGTTTAGGCCCAGTTACAGATGATTATGGAAATGGAGAATTTGCTTATGAAGCATGGTGGAATGGTATTAAAGCTTGGGATTCTGAAAAAGCATGTATGTACGATAATGAATTTGTATTTACAAGAACAGCAGATGGTCTTACGTTTGAACAAACGGCAGGTCCTGCTTTTGTTCCAGGTACTTATGCTGGAGCTTTAGGTGTTGCAGGAGATCAGTGTCATGACGAAACTGTTGCTACTTCTATGTTTGGTTTAAAGCAAGTCTCTTTTGGACCCTCAACATCAAAAGCTGCTACAGAAGGATCTTATAATAATGAACCGTATAGAGGAACTACTTTTGATATTTCTGATGGAGGTTTTATGGGTTGGTTAGTTGGTTCTAGTAAATATGATATAATTTCTGTTTCTGATGATGAATTAGTTGTTAGAATAATAGAAGCTGGAGATGGTTTTGCTTGGTATCATAAATTTACATCTACAAAGCCTACACAAAGTGCAAGCTACACATATAATACATTAGCTTGGGAGGATGATTTTAATACAGATGGAGCACCAAACGCTGCAAATTGGACCTATGATTTAGGTGCAGGAGGCTGGGGTAACGGTGAATTACAGACGTATACAAATAATGCAGAAAATGTAAAAGTAGAAGGAGGTTCTTTAAAAATTACAGCAAAATCTGACGGTAGTGGAGGTTATACTTCTGCTAGATTAAAATCTCAAGAGTTGTATAAATTTACATACGGAAGGGTAGAAGTAAGAGCTAAGTTGCCAGCTGCACAAGGTACTTGGCCAGCAATTTGGATGCTAGGTTCTAATTTTCCAACAGTTGGTTGGCCAACCTGTGGGGAAATTGATATCATGGAGCAAACAGGCGCTAACAAAGACATTACTTTAGGTACTGTTCATTGGTATAATACTGCTACAAGTGCTAATGCTAGTTTTGGTGAAACTACAGCAGTTGCAGATGCTTCCTCTGATTTTCATTTATATACTGTAGAATGGTCAGATACTTCAATAAAAATATATTTAGACGATGTGCCATTTTATGAATTTGCAAACAATGCTACTTTGCCATTTAATGCAGATTTCTTTATGATATTAAATATTGCAATGGGTGGTACTTTAGGAGGAGATATCGATTCAGGTTTTACAGAAGATACAATGGAAATAGATTATGTAAAAGTTTTTCAATAAAAAATGAGTTTATTAAGAAGGTCGGGTTAAAATCTTAACTCGACCTTTTTTTTTAAGTAGAAGTTTTTTAGAGTAGTCTTTGTTATAGTCTCTTGCATTTGTAAGGTATATCATATGCTATTTATTTTAAATATTTGACCAATTAAAAAATCAATGAATTGGCAAAAACAATATTCAATGAAGTGTGCGAGAGTTATGGAATATATTTATTTAAATAAAATTTAATTAGATATCATTTTTAGATACTACTACCCAAAACCTAAATTATGAAAAACTTTTTATTACTATTAACCTATTTATTTGTTTTAAATGCATGTACGCATAAAGATAAAGTATCGGTTTTAAGTAATGAAGATGGAATGAAGTTAGTTGTAAATGGAAAAGATTTTATGATAAATGGAATGAATTGGGATTATTTTCCAATTGGAACAAACTATTCTTACAGTTTATGGCAGCAACCAGAAGACGTTATTAAAAATGCTTTAGATGCTGAAATGACCTTGTTGAAAGACATGGGGGTAAACACGGTTCGTGTCTATACGAGTATTCAACCTAAATGGATAACCTATATCTATGAAAAGTATGGTATTTACACTATGCTAAATCATTCTTTTGGTAGATACGGTCTTTCTATAAATGGCAAATGGATACCTGTAACAGATTACAGCAATTTAGATGCACAGAAAGTATTGATTCAAGAAGTTTCTGAAATGACAGAAACTTATAAAAACACGCCAGGGTTATTATTATTTCTTTTAGGAAATGAAAATAATTACGGACTTTTTTGGGCAGGTGCAGAAACAGAAAACTTTCCAAATAATGAAGAGGAAATAGCTGCAAAAGGAGAAAAACTAGGAAGACCCATGTATCGGTTAATGAATAAAGCCGCAAAAAAAATAAAGTCAATTGATGGTTCACATCCTGTTGCGATATGTAATGGAGATTTAGGGTTTATAGATATAATAGCAGAAGAATGTTTAGATGTAGATATTTATGGTACAAATATGTATCGTGGTAAATCATTTGGAGATGCTTTTGAAAGCGTAAAAAAAGAATTAAACATGCCAATTATGTTTACAGAATTTGGTGCAGATGCATTCGATGTATTAAAAAATAAAGAAAACCAAAAAATGCAAGCATTTTATATGGTAGAAAATTGGAAAGAGATTTATGAAAATTCAGCTGGTTTAGGAAAATCAGGAAATTCTATTGGGGGTTTTACTTTTCAATTTAGTGACGGTTGGTGGAAATTTGGACAAACTAAAAATTTAGAAATACAGGATAATAATGCTTCCTGGGAAGGTGGAGGTTATAGCTTTGATTATACAGAAGGGATTAATAACATGAATGAAGAATGGTTTGGTATCTGTGCAAAAGGACCTACTAACGAAAAAGGGTTATATACTTTATATCCGAGGGCAGCATATTATGCTTTAAAAAAGGTGCATCAATTAAACCTTTATGATGAAAGCATAAATACAACTACTGTATTGAAGCACTTTAGTGAAATTAAATTAACAGATGCAGTTTTAATGGCAAGAGAAAATAAAGTTTCTTTAGATTAAGAGATTAAATAAAAGCGAAATAAACAGAATATTTTTGAGTATTCTGAATAAATAAAATATTAATAAAAACCTCTTTTAAATAAATGTAGAGGTTTAAAGAATACTAATTTTGATGACAAAAAAGACTATTTTTTTAGGAAAAAATAAGGCAGATTTTCAAGCACAAGAAGTAAAAGGTGAAATGATAAACTTAGATAATGAAGTTTATTATAAAATTACGAATAGTAACGAAATGAGACCTTTCTTTATGAGTATTGTTTCAGATTCTAACCATTGGATGTTTATTTCAAGCAATGGTGGTCTTACCGCTGGTAGAAAGAATAGTGAGTATTCACTTTTTCCATATTACACAGATGATAAAATTACCGAGTCTGCTGATGTAACTGGTAGTAAATCTATTTTTCAAATTTCAAAAAATGGAAATGTATATTTATGGGAACCTTTTTCTCAGAGACAAATTGGGTTGTATAAGGTTAGACGTAATTTATATAAAAACAGCTACGGTAATAAAGTTGTTTTCGAAGAAATTAATGAAGATTTAGGAGTAATTTTTAGATACCAATGGAACTCTTCGGATAAATTTGGATTTGTAAAAAAATCAACTTTAATAAATATTTCTCCAGAAAAAACACAGATTACATTTTTAGATGGTTTACAAAATATTTTACCTTCAGATGTTGAAACAGATTTACAAAATTCTAGAAGTAATCTAGTAGATGCTTACAAAAAGAGTGAATTACAAATAGAATCTGGTCTTGGTGTTTTTGCTTTAAGTGCTATTATTGTTGACAAGGCAGAGCCAAGTGAATCTTTAAAAGCAAATATAGTTTGGTCTTTAGGCATCGAAAATCCTACTTATTTATTATCATCATTACAATTAGATAATTTTAGAAAAGGAAATGAAATACATCAAGAAGTCGCAATAAAAGCAGAAAAAGGTGCTTATTTTATTAGTAGCGATTTAGTTTTAGAAGCAAATGAAACGAAAGAGTGGAGTTTTATAGCCAACTTAAATCAAACAATAGGAGATATTCAAATAACTTCTAAATCGATAATTAATGATAAAAATTTATCTAATATTATTCAAGAAGATATTGAACTAGGAACAAAAAAATTAATCGCTTTAACTGGAGCTGCCGATGGTTTACAAGTAACAGATGATCCTTTAGTTAGTACAAGACACTTCGCAAATACACTTTTCAATTTAATGAGAGGTGGTACTTTTGATGACGATTATAATATTGAAAAGCAAGATTTTATAAAATACATTGCAAAGGCTAATAAAAAGGTTCTTAAGAAAAAAGAGGACCTGTTAAATGCTCTTCCAGAACTATTCAAATTAAGTACTATTCTTGCTATTGCAGAAAAAGATGAAGATAAAAATTTTAAAAGACTTTGTTTTGAGTATTTACCATTAAAGTTTAGTAGAAGACACGGAGATCCAAGTAGACCTTGGAACAAGTTTTCTATAAATACAAAAAATGAAATTGATGGTTCTAAAGTTTTAGATTACGAAGGTAATTGGAGAGATATTTTTCAAAACTGGGAAGCACTCGCACATTCATACCCTCAGTTTATAGAGAGTATGATTCATAAGTTTTTAAACGCAACAACTTTTGATGGTTACAATCCTTATAGAGTAACAAAAGATGGTTTTGATTGGGAGATTATCGAAGAAAATGATCCTTGGTCTTACATTGGGTATTGGGGAGATCATCAGATAATTTATTTACTAAAATTCTTAGAATTTATAGAAAACCATTATCCAAATCAATTAGAAAAACGTTTTACTGAAGATATTTTTGTGTACGCAAATGTGCCTTATAAAATAAAAGATTATAAGAGTATACTTGTAAATTCTAAGGATACTATTGATTTTGATCATGACTTAGATGCTAAAATTCATCAAAAGAAAGAAGAATTAGGAGCAGATGGAGCTTTGTTAAGAGATGAGAATTTCTTTATATACAAAGTAAATCTAATCGAAAAATTATTAGCAACTGTATTGGCAAAGGTATCTAATTTCATACCAGAAGGTGGAATTTGGATGAATACGCAACGTCCGGAATGGAATGATGCAAACAATGCTTTAGTTGGTAATGGTGTTTCTATGGTTACCCTAAATTATTTAAATCGTTTTATAAATTTCTTTGAAAAAGTAGTATTGAAGTCGGCAACAGAAGAAGTTGAAATTTCATTAGAATTAACAATGTTTTTTAATGAAGTTCTGGCAACTTTTAACCAAAATAAAGATATTCTTATTGGAAGTGTATCAGACAAACAAAGAAAAACCGTTTTAGATGGTTTAGGTGAAGCAGGAAGTAAATATAGAAATGTTATTTATGAAAACGGATTTTCTAGTAATAGAAGTCAAGTTACAAAGACAGCTCTGTTAGAATTTTTTGCAATCACAAAAAAATACTTAGAGCACACCATTAAAGCGAATAAGCGTTCAGATAATTTATATCATTCATATAATTTAATGACTATAAAAAATGATACAGAAGTATCTGTTTCTTATTTGCCAGAAATGTTAGAAGGACAGGTTGCTGTTTTAAGTGCCGGATATTTATCACCAAAAGAAGCTTTAGAAGTTTTAGATGGAATGAAACAAAGTGCTTTGTTTAGAGAAGATCAATACAGTTATATTTTATATCCTAATAAAGACTTAGGACGTTTTGATGAGAAAAATGTTATTTCTAAAAATGCTGTAGAAAATTCTAAACTATTAACAAAGCTCGTTGATCACCATAATACACAAATTATTATTAAAGATGTTTCAGGAAAATATCACTTTAACGCTAATTTTAATAACGCAAGTAGATTAAAAGAAGCTTTCGAAGAATTACCTGAAGAATATGCAGGTTTATTAGAGAAAGAATCAGAATTATTATTAGAAATTTTTGAAGAAGTTTTTAATCATAAAGCATTTACAGGTCGTTCTGGAACTTTCTTTGGTTATGAAGGTTTAGGTTCTATTTATTGGCATATGGTTTCAAAATTATTATTGTCAGTACAAGAAAATTGTTTATTAGCTGTAAAAAACAATGAAAGTGAAGTTTTAATAGGAAAACTTTTTGATCATTATTACGAAATTCAAGCAGGTATTGGTGTTCATAAATCGCCAAAATTATACGGCGCATTCCCTACAGATCCATATTCACACACTCCGGGAGGAAAAGGAGCCCAACAACCAGGAATGACAGGTCAAGTTAAAGAAGATTTTTTAAGTAGAATCGGGGAGCTTGGTGTTTTTGTAAAAGAAGGAAAAATTAATTTTAGTCCAAGATTATTAAGAGTAAGTGAATTTGTAAAGACTCCTAAAACTTTTAATTATACAGCTATTAGTAAAGAGGATAAGTCTATTTCTTTAGCAGAAGGTTCTCTTTGTTTTACCTATTGCCAAGTGCCAATTGTTTATATTTTATCAAATAACAATAGTATTGAAGTTGTTTTTAACGATGACTCTAAAGTAGCTTTTGATAGTTTGTCTTTAAACGAAGAAACGAGCACAGAAGTGTTTAATAGAACAAATAAAATTAACCATATAAAAGTATCAATAATTAAGTAGAGTTGATGAAAAGCCGCAATATAATATACCTGATTTGTTGTTTTTTGTTAGCAGGAATTATCTGTTTTAATGAAATGAAAGTAAGTAATGACGTGCAAATAGAACAAAAAGTAGACGCTCTTTTAAAGTTGATGACTTTAGAAGAGAAAATCGGACAAATGTCTCAAATAAGACATTTTGAAGTTGCTGCTGACGTTTTGGTTACTGAAAAATTTATAGGTTCTATTATTCATACACAAGGTCCAAATCCTGGAAAAACTGCTTTAGATTGGCAAAAGAGGTTTGTAAAACTTCAAAAGAAAGCGCTGTCTACTAGATTAGGTATTCCTTTATTATTTGCTGTAGATGCTGTACATGGGCAAAATACTTTTGAAGGAGCAACTATCTTTCCACACAATATTGGCTTAGGAGCAACAGGAAACGAAAAATTGGTTGAAGAAATTACATCAATTACGGCCTTAGAAAGTCAAGCAACAGGTTTTAATTGGGTGTTTTCGCCTTGTGTTGCAATTCCTTTTAATGAAAAATGGGGAAGAGTATATGAAGCTTTTTCAGAAAGTACAGAACTTACAGAAAAATTAACAAGAGCTTCTGTAAAGGGGTATCAAGGAAGTTTATCTGATTCAAAAACAGTAATGGCAACAGCTAAACATTTTATTGGTGATGGAGCAACAGATTTTGGTGTAGAGGGCGGTAATACATCTTTATCATCAAAAGAAATTAAAGAACGTTTACTAGCACCTTATCGAACTGCGGTTAAAGAGAATATAGGAGCTGTTATGGTTTCTTTTAATACTCTTTCGGGTATTTCTATGCATGCACACAAAGCATTAATTACAGATACTTTAAAGGGTGAAATGGATTTTGATGGTATTGTAGTTTCTGATTGGAAAGGATATTCACGTTTTGGGGAAAACGAGATCATAAATGCAGGTGTAGACATTATTATGGCTGTTGATGGTGATTTGGAAGATTTTCAAAAAGGAGTAAAAAGAGGAGTAGAAACAGATACAATCGCTTTGTCTAGGATTGATGATGCTGTTAAAAGAATACTACGTCAAAAATTTAGATTGGGTTTATTTAAAAATCCATTTCCAGATGCAGCTTTAGTTTCTAAAATAGGAGTTAATGAACATCGAAATATTGCAAAACAAGCTGTTAGAGAATCTTTAGTATTGTTGAAAAACAAGAATAAAGTTTTACCATTATCAAAAGACACAAAGAAAATTGTTGTTATTGGTGAGCACGCAAATAGTAGTGGTTTACAATCTGGTGGATGGACTTTGAATTGGCAGGGAACTAAAGATAATTATAAAGGCGCAACAACTATTCTAGAAGGGATTGAAAAACATTCAACAGCAACTGTTGTGTATGATAAAGATGCAACTCAAAATCATTTTGATGCAGATATCGCTATCATCGTTGTTGGAGAAACTCCATATGCAGAGTTTTTTGGAGACATTGGTCACGAATCAAATACTAGAAAATTAACTTTAACAGAAGAACATCAAAAATATATAAAAATATATTCCGAAAAAGGTGTAAAAACAGTTGTGGTTTTAGTTTCAGGAAGACCCTTAATTGTTACAAGCCAAATAGAAATTTCAGATGCGTTTATTGCATCTTGGTTACTAGGTTCAGAAGGAGAAGGAGTTGCAGAAGTACTTTTTGGAGATTTTAATTTTAAAGGAAAACTTCCTCATTCTTGGCCAACATCAATAGAGGATTATAAAGGAAAATATGGTCCAAATTTTTGGGATAATTCAATAAAACCATTGTATCCTTTAGGATATGGTCTAAAATATTAAATATTAAATAAGAAAGAACATCATTTTTAAAACATTATAAATATGAAATCAAGTTTTAAAGTAATAATAGTGATTTTAATATTACAGATCAATGTTGGATGTAGCTCTAATAAAGAAGATAATCAAGAAGATAAGAAAGAAATTAAAGAAGAAATGACAGCAGCCAAAATTTTAGGGAATCCAGATTATTTAGCAATTTCCTATGGAGGATATAGAGAGAAATCTAGAGAAATACAACCATCAATACCTCAATTAAAAGAAGATTTAAAGTTGATGTATGCAATAGGTATTCGTGTTTTAAGAACTTATAATGTGCAACCAAACTTACCACACGCATCAAATATCTTAGAAGCAATTAGTCAACTTAAAAAAGAAGACCCAAGCTTTGAAATGTATGTTATGTTAGGTGCGTGGATTGACTGTTTAAATGCTTGGACTGAAAACGAACCAAATCATGAAATTGAAAGTGCTCAAAATGAAGGTGAAATAGAAAGAGCCATTGCTTTAGCTAATAAATATCCAGACATTGTTAAAGTTATAGCGATTGGTAATGAAGCTATGATTAGATGGGCAACAAGTTATTTTGTGCGACCTAAGGTAATTTTAAAATGGGTAAACCATTTACAAGACTTAAAGAAAGATGGAAAGTTACCTAAAGATTTATGGGTCACTTGTTCAGATGATTTTGCTTCTTGGGGTGGGGGAGATCCAAGCTACAGAGTAAAAGATTTAGAAGATATAATTAAAGCTGTAGATTATGTTTCTATGCATACTTATGCGTATCATAATTCTCATTATAATCCTGGTTTTTGGAAAGTTCCTGATAATGAACATCTATTATCAGATAAAGAAAAAATTGATAGTGCAATGTTACGTGCCTTAGAATTTGCTAAAAATCAATATAAGGAGGTTTCGGATTATGTAAAAAGTATAGATTCTACAAAAACAATTCATATTGGAGAAACTGGTTGGGCAACAACTTCTAGTGGGCATTATGGCGTAAATGGCTCAAGAGCAACAGATGAATATAAACAAGGGCTTTACTATAAATATCTCCGTGAATGGACAAATAAAGAAGGTATTTCTTGTTTCTATTTCGAAGCTTTTGATGAACAATGGAAAGATGAACACAATGCAACAGGCTCAGAAAACCATTTTGGACTATTCACTTTAAAAGGAGAGGCTAAATTTCCAATTTGGAATTTATTTGATAAGGGAATTTTTAAAGATTTAAAACGTAATGGTAATTCAATTACCAAAACTTATAGAGGAGATAAAGATGCTTTAATGAAAGATGTTTTAGTTCCAAATACTGAGTATCCAAGGTAAAGTGCCAATTATGAAAATCAATCAATATATTATTTATTCATTTTTTTTATTTATGATTTTAAGCTGTGTCATTAAAGAAGATAAATTAGTCGTAGAAGTCTATGAAACTTCTGCTGACGGAAATAATTTAACAAAAATTGACGATTTTTCTTTTAATGAAACTAATGAAAATGCAATTCAAATAAAATTATTACCAGAACAAAAACGTCAAACAATTACAGGTTTTGGTGGCTCATTTACAGAATCTTCGGCTTATTTATTAAACAAGTTAAGTAAGGAAAACAGAAATCGTATTATTGAAGCCTATTTTGGTGAAAGTGGAGCAAAATATTCATTGACTAGAACACACATGAATTCTTGTGATTTTTCAATCAGTCAATATTCTTATGCACCTGTTGAGAATGATAAAGAGTTAAAATATTTTACGATTGAAGAAGATAAAGATGATATAATCCCGATGATTAAAGATGCGATGAAAGTATCTAAAGACGGCTTTAAAATCTTGTCTTCACCTTGGACAGCATCTCCTTGGATGAAAGATAATAAAAATTGGGTAGGAGGTAAGTTACTACCAGAATATTACGATACTTGGGCGTTATTCTTCTCTAAATATATCGATGCTTACAAAGCAGAAGGAATTGATATCTGGGGTTTTACAGTTGAAAATGAACCTTTAGGAAACGGCAATAACTGGGAAAGTATGCATTTCTCTCCTGATGAAATGACAAATTTTGTTCAAAATTATTTAGGTCCAAAATTAGAAGCAGACGGTCATAAAGCTAAAATATTAGGCTATGATCAGAATAGAGAAGAGTTAAAACATTGGGTAGATTCCATGTATAAAAACGAAGAAACTTCTAAGTATTTTGACGGAACAGCAGTTCACTGGTATGCAAGTACTTATGATTATTTTTCAGAAGAATTACAATATGCCCATCATAAAGCACCAAATAAATACATTATCCAATCAGAAGCTTGTGTAGATTCAGAGATTCCAAAATGGAAAGATGATGCTTGGTATTGGAAAAAAGAAGCAACAGATTGGGGTTGGGATTGGGCGCCAGAAAAAGATAAGTATTTACATCCTAAATACGCACCAGTTAATCGTTACGCAAGAGATATTATTGGTTGTTTAAATAATTATGTTGATGGTTGGATTGATTGGAACATGGTTTTGGATACGCAAGGAGGCCCTAATTGGTTTAAAAACTGGTGTGTAGCACCAGTTATTGTGGATCCAGAAAAAGATGAAGTTTATTTTACACCTTTATACTACATCTTAAGTCATTTTAGTAAATATATAAGACCTGAAGCGGTTATTATAGGCTTAGACATTTCAGAGAGTAATTTAATGGCAACAGCGGCTAAAAACCCTGATGGATCTATTGCTGTTGTTTTGTTTAATGAAGGAAAAGAAGCGAAAAATATAAACATAAAATTAAGCGATAAATTTATTGATATTCAAATAAGCGGACAAGCAATTCAGACCATTCTTATTCCAAATCAATAGACTAAAACTAACTAAAAAATCATAAAAAATGGGAAATATAAAAACCGAAAGTAAAGCTAAAGTCCCTATGGGGCAAAAAATTGCTTTTGGGCTAGGAATGCTTGCAAACCAGATGTTTCCTGCTGCCTTGGGTATTTTTATGGTGGTATTAATTCAAGATTTAGGATTTCCTACTTGGATGTGGGGAATTTTATTTTTCCTTCCTCGTGTTTTCGATTCAGTAACTGACCCAATAATGGGATTTATTTCAGATAATACAAGATCTATTTGGGGTAGACGTAGACATTACGTGTTTTTAGGAGCAGTGATTATGGGGATTTCTTTTTCCCTTATGTGGCAATTATACGAAGTAGATGGCTTAAGTTATAATTTTACATATTTCTTATTATGGTCTCTCGTTTTTTATTTAGGATTGACTATTTTTTCTGTGCCTTACGTAGCTATGGGTTATGAGATGAGTGATGATTTTCATGAACGTACAAACATTATGGCAGTAGCGCAATGGATTGGGCAATGGGCATGGGTAATTGCACCTTGGTTTTGGGTTGTAATGTATGATCCTTCTTGGTTTGAGGGAGGTGCAGCTGTAGCAACAAGAACTCTAGCTATTTGGGTAGGAGTTATTTGCGCTATTTTAGCAATGATACCTGCTTTTTTTATAAAAAGTAAGTCAACTAAAGATGATGAAAGCCTAACTCCATTAACTTTAAAAACGATAGGCGGTAGTCTAAAACAGATTTTAGAAAACTTTAAAGAAGCATTTAAAATTCCAGTTTTTAGAAAATTGTGTTTTTCAACATTTTTAATCTTCAATGCTTTTAATACTGTAGCTGGTTTTTCATTTTTTATAGTTGTTTATTATTTATTTAAAGGAGATGCAGCAGCAGCAGGTATTTGGCCAACACTTTTAGGAAGTATAGGTGCATTAGCAACTACTTTTTTGGTGATACCTATCGTAGCTAAGATGTCAAAAGCAATGGGTAAAAAGAAAGCTTTTTTGGTTTCACAAGGAATTTCTGTTTTAGGATACATTATGCTTTGGTTTTTATTTATTCCTGGCAAGCCGTACATGTTTTTATTTGCATTGCCTTTTTTCTCCTTTGGTATTGGAAGTTTATTTACTTTAATGATGTCTATGACTTCAGATGTAATAGATATAGATGAATTGAATACGGGAAAACGAAGAGAAGGTGTTTTTGGGGCTATTTATTGGTGGATGGTAAAGTTTGGTTTTGCAATTGCAGGATTATTAACAGGTGCTATTATGACATTAGTAGGGTTTGTACCAGACGCTGTAAACTCAGATGCATCAATTACAGGAATAAGATTATTCTACTCAGGTTTACCAATATTAGGTACACTTGGAGCGATGTGGATAATGCGTAATTATGATCTTACAGAAGAAAAAGCCTTAGAAATTAGTGCAGAATTAGCAAGAAGAAAAGAAAGTGAAAAATTAAATAAAACATCATCAGTTTATGCTAACGGAAATTTACACAGATTAATCGGTGATTTAAACTTAAAAGATTACAACGGAACTGATTTATCAGAGCTTAAAGAATTAGAAATAAAGAAATTGTTTTTTAAAAGCTTAAATAATGGATTAAAAGGTTTCTGCTTTAGTCCGTATGCTGAAGGTCAAAATGAAAGTGACATTTTGAGTGAAAATCAAATTCGACGTAGAATGGATATTATAACTCCATACACAAAATCAGTTCGGTCATTTTCTTGTACTCAAGGAAATGAAATTATTCCAAAAATAGCCAAAGAAAAAGGATTAAAAACTTTAGTTGGTGCCTGGATTAGTAGTGACAAAGAACGTAATGAAAAAGAGATTAATGCATTAATTAGTCTAGCGAAATTAGGATTCGTAGATATAGCATCAGTTGGAAATGAAGTACTATTAAGAGGGGATTTAACAGAAGAAGAGCTTATAGAGTATATTGATAGAGTAAAAAATGAATTAAAAGATCTTGATATTCCTATAGGTTACGTCGATACATATTACGAATATTCTAAAAGACCAAAACTGTTAGAGGTGACTGATGTTATTTTAACAAATTGTTACCCATTTTGGGAAGGTTCTAGCATAGAGGATTCTTTATTTCAATTAAGACAAATAAATGCTATAACTCAGAAATTTGCAAATGGTAAAAAAGTAATTATAACAGAAACGGGATGGCCTAGTCAAGGAGAAAGTATAAATAATGCAGAACCAACGCTATTAAATGCCATGAAGTATTTTATACAAACTCAAGAGTGGGCAAATAAAGAAGAGATTGAAATATTTTATTTTTCATCTTTTGATGAATCTTGGAAGATTAAAATAGAAGGAGAATTAGGAGCAAGATGGGGAATTTGGGATAAAGATGAAAAATTGAAGTATAGTTAATAGCATTGATAATATTAAAAAAACAAAAAAATGTCATATAGAAAAGAACAATCTTATTTGAGTAGTAAAGAACGTTTTGTAGAGTTAGGAGTTGATTTTATATCTCATAAAGGAGTAGATTTCGAGGAATATTCTTCAGAAGATAATTTAAAAAAACTTTGGCACGATAGCCTCAAAAATGGAATGCATGGCCTTTGTTTTAGTCTTTACGAAGACCAACAAAAACCTGGTGATAATATTACTGAGGAACAAGTAGAAAGACGTGTTAAAATTATAAAACCACACACAAAATGGGTTCGTTCTTTCTCTTGTACAGAAGGAAATGAACACATACCTAGAATGGCTACTAAACATGGAATTAAAACCATGGTTGGAGCTTGGTTAGGTGATGATTTAGAAAAAAACGAAGAAGAAATTGAAGCTTTAATTCAATTAGGAAAAGAAGGTTATGTAGATATAGCTGCTGTTGGAAATGAAGTTATGTATCGTAAAGATTTAACAGAAGAGCAATTATTAGAATACATTAAACGTGTAAAAGTTGCACTACCAAATACTTCTGTAGGATATGTAGATGCGTATTATGAGTTTTCTGATAGACCAAAAATTACAGAAGCATGTGATGTTATTTTAGCAAACTGTTATCCTTATTGGGAAGGGTGTGGCATTGATGATTCTTTAAATCATATGCAGCAAATGTTTGGTCAAGCTGTTAAAGCAGCAAAAGGTAAAAAAGTAATTATAACAGAGACAGGTTGGCCAAGTAAAGGAGAAAGTTTAAAAGGCGCACATTCATCTGAAGAAAATGCGATGAAGTATTTTATTAATGCACAAGCGTGGTCTGCAAATGATGATATAGATATCTTTTATTTCTCTTCTTTTGATGAATCTTGGAAGGTTGGAGCAGAAGGAGTTGTAGGAGCTTACTGGGGACTTTGGGATAAGCATGAAACATTAAAGTTTTAAAATTATCAGTGCATTAAAAGTATAAAGGGCTTCTGTTATCAGAGACCCTTTTTTTAACTATAATATTTTGATATTTCTTAAAAAAATAATATTTTTGGAATGTAGTTATTATTCTAAATTTCAGGTATTTAAAATATACAAATCACTCAAGCCATTTTATGAAAACATATAAATTATTAATACTCGTTTTTTTAAATATTTTATTCTTTTCATGTGAGAAGCCTTCAAGAGATTTAAATCACAAGGAATTAATAGGTGGTTTCGACTTATTAACACCAGAACAAACAGGTGTTGACTTTAATAATGCGATCAAAGAATCAAATTTTTTTAATCATTATTTCTACAGCCAAATTTATGTGGGTTCAGGAGTCGCAATTGGTGATATTAACAATGATGGTTTGTCAGATATTTTCTTTGGAGGCAATCAAGTAATAGATAAATTATATCTTAATAAAGGGAATTTGCAATTTGAAGATATTACAAGAAACTCAAAAGTCGCAAAAAACTCAGGTTGGTCTTGGGGTGTAACTATGGCAGATGTGAATGCTGATGGTTACTTAGATATTTATGTAAGTAGAAATGGAAATTCATTAGATCTTGAAAAACGTAGAAACCAATTATATATTAATAATAAAGATTTAACCTTTACTGAATCAGCAATTTCTTATGGTTTGGCAGATGTAGGTTTTTCCACACAAGCTGTTTTTTTTGATATGGATAATGATGGTGATTTGGACATGTATCAAGTAAATCAACCAGCTGATAAAAAAGTTTTTTTAATTAATAAAATAGATGCTAAAGAGTATAAATTTTTTAGAGATAGAATCTATAGAAATGACAACGGAAAATTTACAGACGTATCTGAGGAAGTCGGTATTTCAAGAGATTTTGCTTACGGTTTAAGTGTAAGTGTTTCTGACTTTAATAATGATGGTTGGATGGATTTATACGTGGCAAACGATTATGCCGAACCAGATTTTATGTATTATAATAATGGAGATGGCACCTTTAGAAATGTTATTAACACAACATTAAAACATATTACTCAAAATAGTATGGGCTCAGATACAGGTGATGTTAATAATGATGGATTACTAGATTTAATTACGACAGACATGACTCCCGAAGACCATTACCGTTCCAAAACAAATATGGCTTCAATGAGTACAGACAGATTTAATGCAATGGTAAAAGCAGGAGCACACCATCAATACATGTCTAATGCACTACAAATAAATACTGGTGCTGGTAGTTTTTCTGATGTCGCAAACTTAGCTGGTATTTCTAATACAGATTGGAGTTGGGCAACCCTTTTAGTAGATTTAGACAATGATGGATGGAAAGACATTATAGTATCTAATGGCGTGAAAAAGGATATGGATAACAATGATTACTTATCTATTTTGAAAAATTTAGATAAAAAAACATCCGCTGAAAAACTATTGCAGATGAGTAAAGATGCGCCTTCTATTCCTATATCTAATTACGTTTTTAAAAATAATGGAAATTTCCAATTCGAAAAGGTATCAGAAAACTGGGGTTTTAGTACTCCTAGTTTTTCTAGTGGAATGGCATATGGAGACCTGGATAATGATGGAGATTTAGATGTGGTAATCAATAATATGGAACAACCTGCTTTTATATATGAGAATAAAGCTACTGGTAATTTTTTAAAAATTAAACTTCAGGGACCTAATAAAAATAAATTCGGTTTTGGAGCTAAAGCGATTATTCATCATAATGATAAATTACAAGTTGTAGAAAATAATGTAACACGTGGTTTTATATCTTCTGTGGAACCAGGTTTGTTTTTTGGATTAGGAAAAGATAAAAAAGTTGAAAAGATTGAAGTTATTTGGCCAGATGGAAAAACAAATATTTATGAAAATATAAGTGCTAATAAAATAATTATAGCAAAATATTCTAATGCAAAAACAAGAGTTAAAGAGGTTGTTAGAATAAAAACTTTATTATCAAAATTAAATACTAAAGATATTGGGCTTGATTATAAGCATAATGAAAACGAGTTCGATGACTTTACTCAAGAAGTATTACTGCCTCACAAACTATCTAACAATGGTCCTTTTTCTACATCAGCAGATGTAAATGGAGATGGTCTAGAAGATGTTTTTATTGGAGGTGCATCAAATCAAAAAGGTGTTTTGTACTTACAAAAAGAAGGAGGTAAATTCAAAAAGAGTTCTTCTCAACCCTGGAATGTCGATAAAGAATGTGAAGATTTAGAAGCGTTGTTTTTTGATGTTGATGGTGATAGTGATTTAGACCTTTATGTTTCTAGTGGAGGAAACGAATTTAAAATTGGAAATCATTTGTTAAAAGATAGATTGTATATAAATAATGGTTTTGGAGTATTCTCAAAAAATACGAAAGCAATACCTAATATTTATGAAAGCTCTCAAACTGTTAAATCATCAGATATCGATAACGATGGAGATTTAGATTTATTTGTTGGAACTAGACTTATTACTGGTAAATATCCGTTTCCAGCTTCAAGTTATTTTTTAATAAACAATAATGGAATATTTAAAAGATCTGAAGAAAGTATCGCAAAAGGCTTTAAAAATATTGGTATGGTAACAGAAGCTGTTTTTAGTGATATAGACAAAGACGGTGATGAGGATTTATTAGTAGTAGGTGAGTGGATGAAAATTATAATATTTGAAAATCAGAATGGAATATTTGAAGATAATTCGAAAAAGTTTGGAATTTCAGACGATAGTAGAGGTTTATGGTGGTCTATAACCGCAAATGATATTGATAATGATGGTGATGATGATTACATTATAGGGAATCTTGGTAGAAACAATAAATTTAAAGCGACAAAAGAACATCCTTTTAAAATTTATGCAAATGATTTCGATAATAATGGAACTAATGATGTGATTTTAGCTAAATTTTATAAAGATGACTATGTACCAATGAGAGGAAGAGAATGCACTAGTCAACAAATGCCTTATGTAGCAGATAAATTCAAAGATTATCATAGTTTTGCTTCTTCTAAATTAATGGATATTTTACCAAAAGATAAAGTAAAAGATGCCGTTATTTATGAAATTAACAATTTTGAAAGCATAATTTTAATAAATGAAGAAGGTATATTGAAACGTCAAGTTTTACCAATCCAAGCACAAGTTAGCCCTGTAAAGGGTTCTTTGGTTGATGATTTTAACGCTGACGG
>LAQA01000006.1:26926-28068 GCA_000981625.1 Flavobacteriaceae bacterium ASP10-09a | reverse complement strand
TATGATGCTGGTTATGGTTCTCTTTTATTAGGTGATGGAAAAAATAATTTTAAATTCTTACCTCCAATATCTAGTGGTTTACATATCCCAAAAGACAGTCGTTCAATACATCAGATTAAAATAAATAAAAATAATGCTTTATTAATCACGAATAATAATGATTCTTTAGTGGTCTTAAAAAAAAATATATAAACCATCTTTTTTTATTGAAATTTAAGTCATTATCATATTAATAAAAGGTTTTTACATTAAAATTTGTAGTAAATCTATCCATTTTGAAGTATTTTACCACAACAGTACCCATACATTTCTATTTTTTAGGTCAATAATCGTTAAATAATTTATTTATTTTATTGTTATAAAACCTTTTAATTACTAGCTTATTTACTGATTTTACAACAGATGTGTTTTTTTTTTAGGATGTATGTTTTTTGTTGTGGTCTTTTTTATTGAAGTAATAAAATGTTATTATAATTTGGCTACAATTAAATTAAATATTCAATGAACTTTACCAAGAATATTGTTTTCAAAGAAATTAATAACCAATAACAAACTTTTATGATGAAAAAAATTACATTTTTACTAACTCTTTTTATAGCCTCTATTGGTTATTCTCAAGTTGTTTTAGAAGATTTCGAAGGTACTGCACCAACAGTAGGTGGTTTTGAAGGATTAGCAAGTGCTACGGTTACAGCAGGTCCTGTTGATGGTTCAAATACTGCACTAGAGCTTATAACTTCAACTACTGGTCAAGGATGGCAAGGTGGAGAACTTATAATGCAATCAAATTTGATGGATTTATCTACGGACAATACTGTTAAAATTGATGTTTATGCTACTACAGCCTTTACATTGTTCGCTAAAGTAGAGGATAAAGTAAACGATACTGCATCTCCAGCTTCAGCAGCAGACGAAGCACATACAGGAAGTGGTTGGGAAACGCTAACATTTACATTTAATGAATCATTAGATGGAACAGCTGTAGCAAACGGTCAATACTCACAAATTGCATTTTTTCCAAATTGGAATGGTTCAGGTTGGAATGATCCAGTTATAGAAATTACAGTTAATATTGATAACATTACAGCAAATGCTGGAGATGCAATTGTACCTCCTTCTTCTCAAGTTGTTTTAGAAGATTT
>LAQA01000006.1:0-26497 GCA_000981625.1 Flavobacteriaceae bacterium ASP10-09a | reverse complement strand
TTACAGCAAATGCTGGAGATGCAATAACAGTAGATACATGTTCTAACGGTATCCAAGATGGCGATGAAACAGGTATAGACTGTGGTGGAAGTTGTGGACCATGTCCAGCAGAACCAACTGATGCCCCAATAACTCCAATAACTAGAAATGATTGGGATGTAATTTCAATTTATAGTGATGCATATACGAGTACAGGTTTAACTAATGTTACATGGGATGATTCAGAAGCTACAGAAGTTAATATTGCTGATAATAATGTATTAAAAGCAGACTTCGGTAACTTTTTAGGTACTGAATTAACTACAGGTGGTGTTGACGCTTCTGATATGACACATTTTCATATGGATTATTGGATTGCAGATGATTTTGCTGCAGGTCAAGTATTTAATCCAAAATTATCTAATCATGCAGATTTTAACGGTGAAACAGGTTCTAAGCTATATACAATAGCATTAGGTGCTGATGATAATAAAAAGTGGTTATCTCTTGATGTAGAATTAGGTGCTGATTTTGAAAGAAATAACATATTACAATTTTTATTAACTACATCAGCTACAGTTAATGTAGGTTATATGGATAATATTTATATGTACAGAGCTGCAACAGCAGGTGTAAGTGATAATGAGTTGTTGAATGTTTCAATGTACCCTAACCCTGCTGCAGATAGATTAAATATTTCTGCTGCAAATACAATTAAAAATGCTAGCATTTTTAATATATTAGGTAAAAAAGTAATGAGTTTAGAAATTAATAAAAATAGCGAGTCTATTGATGTTTCTTCTTTAGCATCAGGTATTTATTTAATTAAATATCAACTAGATACTGCTACTGGTACAGCTAAATTTATAAAAGAATAAAGAAATTTAATTCTTATAAAGTTAAAACGCTCAAATTAATTTTTGAGCGTTTTTTTATGCTATAAATTTTTAGATATATTGTTGGCGCTTCATCAAAAAAATTAATATCTTTATTTTTAAATTATATTACTATTGAAATATACTGCAAAATTTTACTGTCTATCTCTTTTTTTTTTCCTGTTTATAAGTTGTTCTAAAAATGAAAACACTTCTGATAAGAAAAGTAATGATTTAATACATGAAACAAGTCCCTATTTATTACAGCACGCATACAATCCAGTGAACTGGAAAGCCTGGAATTCAGAAACGTTAGAATTAGCAAAGAAAGAAAATAAATTAATTGTTATTTCAGTAGGCTATTCAGCATGTCATTGGTGCCATGTAATGGAAGAAGAAAGTTTTGAAAACGATTCTATAGCTAAAATTATGAATGATAATTTCATTAATATAAAAGTAGATAGAGAAGAAAGACCTGATGTAGATCAAGTATATATGAATGCTGTTCAGTTAATGACAGGTAGTGGAGGTTGGCCATTAAACTGTATTGCACTTCCTGATGGAAGACCAATTTATGGAGGAACTTACTTTACTAAAGACCAGTGGTCTAAAGTTTTAAGTAGTATTTCTAAATTGTATAAAGAAGAACCACAAAAGGCAATTGAGTTTGCAGAGAATTTAACAAAAGGAATTCAAGAATCTCAATTGATTACTTTAAATAAAGAAACTCCCACTTTTATCAAAAATGAGGTTATATCTTCTGTAAACTTTTGGAAAAATCAAGTGGATACTATTTATGGCGGATTTAAGGGGGCTCCTAAATTTCCAATGCCAAATTCATTAGAATTTTTATTGAGGTATGGTTATCAATTTAATGATAATTCAATAAATAGTTATGTAAAAAATACACTAACTAAAATTGCTTACGGGGGAATTAATGATCAAATTTCTGGTGGTTTTTCCAGATATGCTGTTGATGAAAAATGGCATATACCACATTTTGAAAAGATGCTTTATGACAATGCGCAATTAGTTAGTTTGTATTCTAAAGGCTATTTAAAGCAAGAAAACGATTTATATAAAAATACAATAATTGAAACTTTAAATTTTATAAAGGTAGAACTTACAGCTAAAAATGGCGCATTTTATTCCTCTTTAGATGCAGATAGTAAAAACAGTTTAGGAGAAAATGAAGAAGGTGCTTTTTATGGATGGAAAGAAGCAGAATTAAAACAACTACTTAAAAATGATTTTAGTCTTTTTAAAGATTTTTATAATATAAATGACTTCGGGTTTTGGGAAAAGGATACCTATGTATTGATTAGAACCCAATCTAGAATTGATTTTGCAACTGTGAATAAAATGACATTAATTGCATTAGAAACTAAAATATCTAATTGGAAAAGCATTTTAAATAGTGCAAGAAATAAAAGAATTAAACCTAATTTAGATGATAAAATTTTGACCTCATGGAATGCTTTAATGATTCAAGGATATATAGATGCATATAGGGCTTTAGGTGATAAAGAATATTTAGATATTGCACTTAAAAATGCGAACTTCTTAGTTGATCATCAATTAAGAAAAGATCAAGGTTTAAATAGAAATTTTAAAAATGGATTGAGTACTATAAATGGGTACTCAGAAGATTATGCAACTGTTATCCAGTCGTTTATTTCTTTATATGAAGTTACTTTAGATGAAAAGTGGTTAGCAACTGCTAAAAGTTTAATAGATGTTTTATTTGTTAATTTTTTTGATAAAAATAACAAAATGTTTTATTTCACATCTAAAGAAGATGAAAGTTTAATTGCTAGAAAATACGAAGTTATCGATGGTGTAATTGCTTCATCAAACTCAATAATAGCAAACAACCTTTTTAAATTAGGGCATTATTTTTCAGACACGAAATATTTAAAAACTTCAGAACAAATGCTTAATAATTTAAAGGAAGATGTTCACATGAATCCAGGTAATTATAGTAATTGGTTAAACTTAATGACCAATTTTACAAATCCGTTTTATGAAGTTGTAGTTGCAGGTAACAATGCAATGGAAGTAAATCGTTCTTTAATTAATAATTATAATCCAAACATTTTAATTGCTGGGACTATTAAAGATAATAACACGTTACCATTGTTATCATATAAATACAATGAAGATGAAACTTTAATTTACGTCTGTGTAAATGGCACTTGTAAATTGCCACAAACTAATATTAAAAAAGCGATTGAAAGTATAGAAAAATAATTTATTCCTCAGTTTTTTTTATAGCTTCTAAATACTCTTGAAAACGTTTACCGTAAACAGAATTTTTAACTTTTGGAGTTAATGAAAAATTTACTGTATCTAACATTTTTAAACTTGCATCATACATTTCTGTTAAAGCGATATAAGGTGCAGCTTCAGAATCAGCATTATTAATTGCAAAGTTTGTAGTATATAAAACTCTTCTTCTTATTAATCTTTTATATTCAACGTCCAATTTTTTTATTAAATCCGGATCGTTTGTCTTTTTTGCATCAAAATCTTTTTTGATAAATTCTAAACGCTGATTTTGAAATTTTTTACTAATAACATTGTATTTATCTAATATTGCTTGATTTTTAGAACCCGAAATTTCTGGAGCATAACCAAAACCTTCAACCTTGTCATTAATTGTTATAGTTCCCTTTTCACCAAAAAATAATATTCTTTTGTCTGTTGTATTTCCATCAAAAGTTAAATAATACAAAACAGGTGAATCTACATTATCTGTTAACGTAAAAGTGTCTTTACCTAATAAAGCAACAGAATCTACAGAAACTAACAAAGTATCGTTCATTTTTTGAAGATATAAAGTTCCTTTTTTAAGACCTTTAATTTGTCCTTGTACAACCATGTTTCCTTCCTTTTTAGAAGAACAAGAAAAAAGGATGATTGATAATACTAAAAGAGCGGTGATTTTTTTCATTTTGATTAAAATTTTGGAATGCAAATATCCTATTTTTTTTATGAAGTTGCAGATATTTCCATTAAAATAGTACATAAAATTGCGCCTACTGTTCCAATTGCGTAGCCAAAAACAGCTAATAAAACGCCAACAGTTGCTAAAGATGGATGAAATGCTTGCGCAACAATTGGGGCAGAAGCAGCGCCACCAACATTTGCCTGACTTCCGACTGCTAAAAAGAAATATGGAGCTTTTATTAGTTTTGCTACCATTATTAATAAACCTGCATGGATTGTCATCCAAACAACACCTATAGCAATTAAACCCAAATTATCAAAAATCATGGCTAAATCCATTTTCATTCCAATAGTTGCTACTAAAATGTAAATAAAAACGCTTCCTAATTTACTAGCACCTGCACCTTCATAATTTTTTGCTTTTGTAAACGATAAGATGATCGCTATAATCGTAGAAATACTAATTAACCAAAAGAAACTAGAACCTAAGAAAGTAAAGATATTTCTCCAAGTTTCAGACTCAATACTTACAACTAAATCATTAAAAAAGGAACTTAAATAAGCTGCTGTGAAATGACCAAAACCAACGGTTCCAAATGCGATTCCTAGCATAATCATTAAATCTGTTAGTGAAGGGTTTCTTTTTACTTTTTGAGAAAATTTTGACACTTTTTCTTTTAATTCTTCAATAGCAGATGTGTCTGCACCTAACCATTTATTAATTTTATCCTTTTTACCAATTCCTATTAATAATATTGCCATCCAAATATTAGCAATAACGATATCTACAAACACCATTCCTCCATATTTTTGAGGATTATATTGATAAATTTCTAACATAGCAGTTTGGTTTGCACCACCGCCAATCCAACTTCCAGCTAATGTAGAAAGTCCTCTCCAAACGGCATCAAAATCTGCTCCACCAACTGTTTCTGGTGAGAAAATTGAGATTAATAAGATTGCAATTGGTCCACCAATTATAATTCCAACGGTACCTGTAAAAAACATTATTAATGCTTTTGAACCTAAGTTGAAAATTGCTTTTAAATCAATACTTAAGGTCATTAGAACCAAAGCTGCAGGCAACAGAAAACGACTAGAAACATAATATAATTGAGAGCTTTTACTAACCGTTTCTCCAACAGCATTAGTTGTTTCCCATTCTGGGGATATAACGCCAAAAGTTGTAAACAGAGCAGGTATAAAATAAGCCATAAATAAACCTGGTACAATTTTATAAAATTTTTGCCAAAACCCAGATTTTATGTTTTCTGTGTAAAAGACAAATCCTAAAGAAATCATTAAAACACCCAAAACGATTGCATCATTTGTAAAAATTGGTTCAGTCATTATATGTTTATTTTTTTAGTATGATTTGTGTTTAAAATTATTCCTAATTGTAGTCGCTTTAAAATATTCGTTGAAGTTTTTATTTGAAAGTAACCCATTTTAAATTTAACGATACTGTTTAATAGATATGTAAAGCCTGCTCCTGTCCAATTCTGAGCAAATCTCTTACTTCTGTCTAAGTTTAAAAATAACTCATTAAAAGCGTAAGCATTCCATTTCTTAGAAAGTGGAAAAGCTACATTTAAATTATAACGAATCCAACTTTGGGTTACATTATTATATATGTCTTTATGAATAAAACGATGCTCTAATCTAAAACGATGGTTAGCATTAAATTTACCCCATTTAGATTTTACATTTAAATCTTCATAAAATCTGTATTCATATAAATTGATAGATGGTTCGTTGTAAACTAAATCTGCTGTAGCATAGCTTAAACCCAGAGTTAAGTTTAATTTTGGGTTAAAAGAATAATTAACTCCCAACCTGTAAATCTCTTGTTGAAATTCACTAGCAACTTCAAAGTATCTAAAATGAGCCATAGTTTTTAAGGCAAATTTATTTGATATTTTATGAGAACCATTGTACATATACCAAGTTCCTAAGTTGTTTTTTGTAGAATTTTGTGCTTGAATTTTAAAGCATAAAAGACTTAAGCACAAAAGAATACTTATTTTTTTCATAGTTATTTTATTGAATAGATTTTAGTTTCTTTAAAAGGTGAAATATATATCTTTTCTGTAGAGGATTTATAGTTTAGCCATTCTTTATTAAAGAAAGAATTTGTATCAAAAACTACTAGTTTAAACATTTCTTTAAATTGATTCATCAATACAGTTTCTGTTTTAGTTTGCTCACCAAAACGAGAACGAATATATCTACTTGCTAGTCCAAAACGTTGATTTACGGTAATTTCAGGATTTCTAGTAATACCTTGTCTTTTATCAACTTTGCCTAAATATAGAGCAATTAAAGTATCAATCTTTTTTATAATTTCTGTAGACGATTTTATCTCAGTTTTATATTTTTTCTTGTCCTCTTTTGATAATTGAGCTTTTATAGAAATAGCTGCATTTTTACTTTCAACTAATTGTTTTACTATGCCTGCAATTTTATCTTGATAACCTTCAAGTTCTTTACTAGCATTATATTTTTGATTGATGGCTTCTTTAGAAATCTGTAATCTTGGATCAAATTCTACTTTTATATTTTGTTCTGAAACGGCATTACCAAAAGTCATCTTTAGTTTATAGGTTCCTGGTTTTACAGAAACTCCATTTGGCTCACTTTTAGACTTTCTAATAGTTCTAGAAGCTCTTGCAACCCCTTTTTCTCTTAAGTACCAAGTTGTTTTGTGGATTCCATTTTCTTTAGGAGTTTTTATTTTTAAAGTTCTAATTTGTCTTTCTCCATCAAATATTTCTAGTTTTATAGAATCATACTTCTTAGCATTTATACTGTCCTCTTTAACTTGTTTCAGAGTTTCTTCTTTTTTGTCTTGCTTTTTTTCTTTTTTTTCTTTTGGTTTATTGATATAATAAGAAATAATTGCACCACGTTTTCTATTTTCTCCTTGATACATTGCATCTCCACCAAATCTACTTCCTGTTGGTTGTTGACTTGCAGTTTGATATGCCGTTGGAGGGGCAAATAACGCTAGTTTCTTAGAAGTTACATTTCTGTTTGCAATCGCTCTTAAAGGACGAATATCATCTAAAACCCAAGCAGCTCTGCCAAAAGTTCCAATAATTAAATCATTTTCTCTTGGATGAATTATCAAATCTTTTACAGGAACTGTAGGGAAACCTTCCGTCCATTTTGTCCATTTTTCTCCTGCATCTATAGAAATATATAATCCATCATCAGTTCCTAAGAACAATAAATTTTCGTTTTCTGGGTCTTCAATAATACACAGCGTATAACTTTGTACATCCTTTTCATCAACAATACGCTCCCAAGATTTGCCATAATTTTTTGTTCTGTATGCATACGGAATATAGTTAAAACGTCTGTAATCATTGGCGATTAATAATGCCTCTCCTTTATTTTTATTTGATGCTTTTATTTGCGTAATCCAACTATTTTCAGGTAAATCTTTGATGTTTTCAGCAACATTAGTCCAAGTTTCTCCACCATTTTTTGTAAGGTGAACTTGACCATCATCAGTTGCAGCCCATAAAACATCTTTCTCTAAAACGGAAGGCTCTATAACTAAAATGGTACAATGATTTTCTGCTCCAGTTGCATCCATCGATAATCCACCACTTTCGGATTGTTTTAATTTTTCTGGATTATTGGTTGATAAATCTGGCGAAATTACACTCCAAGTTAAACCTTTATCTGTTGATTTATGTACAAACTGACTTCCGAAATATAAGGTTGAATTATCAAAAGGATCCATATTTATAGCTGCATTCCAATTGAAACGTAGTTTTATAGTCGCATCTGAATGTGTAGGTTTTACTGAATAATTATTTCCTGTTTGATAATCATATCTTTGAACAGAACCTTGCTGACTCATAGACCAACCATATCTTGAATCGTCTTTGTCGGGCACCACATCAAAACCATCACCAAAACTAATTTCTTGCCAATAAGAATTTCTTATTCCTTGTGCTTTCCAAACATAAGCTGGACCTCTCCAAGAACCATTATCTTGCATTCCTCCGTATACATTATATGGATATTCATTATCCACATTTATGTGATAAAATTGTGCCACAGGAATGTTGCCAATAAAACGCCAAGATTTACCACCATCTTTGGTTATGTTTAATCCACCATCATTTCCGTCAATCATAAATTTACCATTCTTTGGATGAATCCACCAGGCATGATGATCTGGATGAACGCCGTTATCTACTCCATAAGCAGGCATTAATTGTTTAAACGATTTACCTCCATCTTCCGAAACATTTATATATGTAAAAACGGTGTATAATCTATTTTCATTTTGTGGATCTACATAGATTTCTGAATAATAAAAAGGTCGATTTCCAATACCAGGTTTTTCATTTATTTTTTTCCATTTAAATCCACCATCTTCACTTTTATATAAAGCATTTTTTTTAGCTTCAACCAAAGCATAAATTATATCAGGATTGTTAGGTGCAATTGCAACACCAATTCTTCCTAATTCACCTTCTGGGAAACCTTCTTTTTCTGTAATTTGCGTCCAGTTTTCTCCTCCATCATGCGTAATGTATAAACCACTTCCTGTTCCTCCGGATTTAAAAAACCAAGGATCACGTTTGTGTTCCCACATGGAAGCTATCAATTTATTCGGATTTGTAGGATCCATAATTAAATCTGCAGTTCCAGATTTTATATTTGTAAATAAAATTTGTTTCCATGTTTTACCACCATCCAAAGTTTTATAAACTCCACGTTCTTTGTGTTCTCCCCAGGGTGAACCAATGGCACCAACATAAACTACATCTGGGTTTGTAGGATTAATAATAACTCTATGAATATGTCTAGTTTTTTCTAATCCCATAGATTTCCAAGTTTTTCCGGCATCTAAAGATTTATAAATCCCGAAACCACCATTTAAACTATTTCTAGGGTTTCCTTCACCTGTCCCTGCCCAAATTACACTTGGGTTCGATTGCTGAATTGCAATTGCACCTATTGATGCTGTGAGTTCTTTTTCAAAAATTGGTTTCCATTTAATTCCACCAGAAGTAGATTTCCAGATTCCGCCAGAAGCAGTACCAACATACATGGTTTCTGGATTGGATTCTACAACATCAATAGAAGTTACACGTCCAGACATTCCTCCAGGACCAATATTTCTTGGTTTCATGTTTTTTAGCATATCCATAGATAACTCTTGTGAAAAGAGTAGAGAGGTAGCACATAAAAAAAGGATAGTAAATAATTTTTTCATTGAGTTTGATTTTATTGATAAAGGTGAACAAGGTACAAAATTGAAAACGTTCTTAAAAAGGGGAATAAAAATTTTAACAAATTTAGTTTCAAGATAGAATTTTGAATTAGACAATAGTTTAAACAAAAGGTGCTTTTTATATTTAAACTCTTAAACTTTGATTATTTTTATAGAAATTTAAGAAGATGAATCAGCAAAAAGAGTTCTTTGATTATATCACTAATGGTTATAAAACCAAAGGTGATTTTATAGAACTCGGGGCAGCAATGTTAGGATAAGAAACGGTTACAAATGCCATTATAAAGGTACCTTTAAAAACCCTTAACAGACATGGTTTAATCGCCGGTGCAACAGGAACAGGAAAAACAAAAACGCTGCAAGTTTTAGCTGAAAACTTATCAGAAAAAGGAATTCCTGTTTTATTAATGGATATTAAAGGAGACTTATCTGGTTTGGCAGCCCCAAGTCCAGGACATCCGAAAATTGATGAACGCCATGCGAAAATTGGTTTTGCTTTTGAAGCGATGAAATTTCCAGTAGAAGTTTTAACAATTTCAGAACAAAAAGGAACAAGAATGCGTGCAACTGTTTCAGAATTTGGGCCTGTTTTATTATCAAAAATTTTAGAGTTAACAGAAACACAATCAGGTATATTAGCAATCATTTTTAAATATTGTGATGATAATAAATTACCTTTATTAGATATAAAAGACTTTAAAAAAATTCTTCAGTTTATAACGCAAGAAGGTAAAGAAGAAATTCAAGCAGCATATGGTAGAATTTCTACAGCAAGTACTGGAGCAATTTTGCGTAAGATTATACAAATAGAACAACAAGGAGGAGATGTGTTTTTTGGTGAAAAATCTTTTGATGTCGAAGATTTAACTAGAATTGATGAAAATGGAAGAGGAATTATTTCTGTTTTACGTTTAACAGATATTCAAGACAAACCAAAACTATTTTCAACATTTATGTTACAATTGTTGGCAGAAGTTTATGAAACCTTTCCAGAGCAAGGAGATAGTGAAAGACCAGAATTGGTTATATTTATTGATGAAGCACATTTAGTTTTTGAAGAAGCCTCAAAAGCATTATTAAATCAGATAGAAAGTATTGTGAAATTAATACGATCTAAAGGAATTGGTTTGTATTTTGTAACCCAAAACCCTAAAGATATACCAGAAGATATTTTAGCTCAATTAGGGTTAAAAATTCAACATGCTTTAAGGGCATTTACAGCAAAAGATAGAAAAGCAATTAAGTTAGCAGCAGAAAATTATCCAAGTTCTAATTATTACGACACTAAAGAAGTCTTAACACAATTAGGAATTGGAGAAGCACTTGTATCCGTTTTAAACGAAAAAGGAATTCCTACTCCTTTAGCTAGAACGATGTTACGTGCACCAATGAGTAGAATGGATGTGTTAACAGATAAAGAATTAAGCAGCGTTATCGATAATTCAAAATTAATACATAAATACAATCAAGAATTAGATAGAGAAAGTGCTTACGAATTGTTAAATAATAAAATAGAAAAGATTAATTTAGCAGAAGAATCAGCATTTAAAAAAGCTGTAGAACAAAAAGAAAGAGAAAGAAAACAAAAAATAGCTACAAAATATTCTTCAAGAAGGAGTCAGAGACAAAACCCGATTGTAAAGGTTTTAACAAGTACCACTTTTATTAGAGCGGTGTTTGGAATTTTAAAAAAGGTAATTAAATAACAAAGTTGAAAATAAAACGTTTAAAGAACGTATAAAATAAAAAAGAATGATCAAAAAGAAGTCCTTATCTGTAATCGTAATTGTGTTTTCATTATTAATTATCAGTTGTAATAAAAATAATAAGTTTAAAATTGAAAAAGAGAGAGTAGGTTTAATTTCTACTTTAACTACTGTAAAAGATCTAGAAAGTATATTTAAAAACGATTCTCTGGTGATGAATTTGAGTGAGGGTGCTTTAGGAAATAATTATTTTCAAGATGATGACGAATATTTAGTTTTTGAAAAAGGAGGTAAACATTTACTAACAATTGTCCCTAAAGAACAGTTAGATTCTACATCAACTATAAAAAGTATCGAGATTCATGACAATCGTTTTAAAACAGAATTAGGATTAAGTTTAAAGTCTAATTTTTCTGAAATAAATGTAAGTAATCGTATTCGACCAGAATCTACTCTACAGTCTGTTACACTGTTTTTAGATGAATTAAATGCAACAATTACAATTGATAAAGAAGAATTAGGAATTAAAGATATAATTACTCAAAAAATATCTTTAGAGCAGATTCCGGATTTGGCAAAAATAAAATCGTTTATAGTTTGGTTTAATTAGCGCTAATCACATCAAAAATAAACTTGACCACGCTTTACATTATATCTTTTTAGTAAAAAAAACTAAAAAGGATGTTATTTCAATCACCTATGTAAATTCAGTATGAAAAAAAAATACGTCATTCAAAATAAACCGTTTGTTGTACCTACAACAGATGGGAAATTAATTGAAGAACATTTTGGCAATGCTACTGATCAAAATTCGCAAATAAGTATTGCACACATGATTGCACCTCCAAAATGGAGAGAACCTTTTCAAACTCCAGAATTTGATGAATACACCTATATCATTAAAGGAAAAAAGCAGTTTATTATAGATGACGAAACTATTATTTTAGAATCAGGTCAATCTATCAAAATAGAGAAAAACACAAGGGTTCAATATTCAAATCCTTTTGATATGGAGTGTGAGTATATTGCTGTTTGTTTGCCAGCTTTCTCAATAGACCTTGTAAACAGGGAATAAATAATAGCTAATTGTTTTCTTTTTTAATTCTTCTTTACAGCTGTTTTCTATAATTTTAGTAAATTACCTGAATGAAACATAATATATCCCCAAAAAAAATAAGGCAAGTTTTTGTTTTATTGTTGATTTTGTTTTTCGCTGTTCTAATTTTTAGAGAGTTAATTCCTTATTTATCTGGTGTTTTAGGAGCCATCACAATTTATGTTCTTTTAAGAAGATGGATGAGTTCTTTAATAAAAAGAAAATGGCATCCAGATTTAGCGGCTACTTTTTTAATGTCTATTTCATTTATTTGTATTTTATTACCGGTTTTAGGTATCGTTGTAATGCTAAGGAATAAGGTAAGTAAGGCCATTAATAACTCTAAGCAAGTTTTAGAAGTTATCAAAAGTAAAATAGAAAAGATAGAAGTAGATTACGGTTTAGATATTGCAGCACGAATTAATGTTTCTAAAATTTCTGATTGGATGGCAAATAATTTAGAAGGCTTTGTTGGTAGTACCTTTCATATTATTGTTGCGGTGGCTTTAATGTATTTTATGCTCTATTATATGCTTACCAATAGAAACTATTTAAGAAATTCTTTGTACGAATATATTCCTATACATGAAAAAAATTTAAAAATTATTGGAAAAGAATCTATAGCAATGGTGCGTTCAAATGCTTTAGGAATTCCTTTAGTGGCGATTGCTCAAGGATTAATTGCTTTAACAGGTTTTTTAATTTTTGGTATTGAAGATCCTTTTTTCTGGTTTATCATTATTACAGTTGGTTCAATGATTCCTTTTGTTGGTACTTTAGTTGGAATTATACCTGTTTTTATTCTTACAATTTCAACAGGAAATGAATTTGCTGCTTGGGGAATTCTAATTTATGGTCTAGTTGTTGTTGGATCTACAGACAATATTATTAGACTTTTTATACTTAGAAAATTAGACAATGTTCATCCATTAATAACTTTAATAGGGGTTATAGTCGGTGTGCCTTTATTTGGTTTTATTGGTTTAATTTTTGGACCTTTATTAATAAGTTTATTTTTATTGGTCGTCAAAATTTACAAAAAAGAATTTGGTGTTTAATCTATAAATTAAAAACTATATATTATTATTATTGATTTAGCTTTTTCTTTGGCAAGCTAATAGAGTGTTTTTTAGTAACATTGCTATTGTCATAGGCCCAACTCCTCCTGGAACAGGAGTAATGAAATCAGATTTTTTAGAAACTTCATCAAAAGCAACATCACCAACTAATCTAAAACCATTTTTTTTAGATGTATCTGCTAATCGTGTAATACCTACATCAATAACAGTAACATTATCTTTAACCATATCCGCTTTTACAAACTCAGGGATTCCAATTGCAGCAATAATAATATCAGCTTGTAATGTAATTGATTTTAGGTTTTTAGTTCTACTATGACACATCGTTACAGTTGCATTTCCTACTTTTCTTTTTTGCGATAATAAGATACTCATTGGACTACCAACAATATGACTTCTTCCTAAAACGACAACATGCTTTCCCGAAGTTTGAACATTATATCTGTCTAACAATTCTAAAATACCAAAAGGAGTCGCAGAAATAAAAGTAGGTAAGTTTAAGGCCATTTTTCCAACATTTGTTGGATGAAATCCGTCTACATCCTTATCAGGATCTATAGCCATTAATACCTTTTGCTCATCTATATGTTTTGGCAAAGGCAATTGAACGATAAAACCATCAATATCATTATTTATATTTAATATTGCGATCTCATTTAGTAAATCTTCTTCTGAAGTTTTTTCGGATAACCTGATTAAAGTAGACTCAAAACCAACTCTCTCACAAGCTTTTACTTTAGCATTTACATATGTAATACTTGCACCATCATTACCAATTATAATTGCAGCTAGATGTGGGGTTTTCTTTCCTCTATTTTTTAATTCTCTGACTTCTAAAGCAATTTCTTCTTTAATGTCTGCAGAAGTTTTCTTTCCGTCTAATAAAATCATTTTTCAGTTATTTACACGATTCCTTTAAGTTTCAAAATCGCAGAGTTTTTATTTTTGCTAACAGCTAATTATTGCATTCCTTTCATCATTTGCATCATCTTTTTGCTACCACCACCTTGCATCATTTTCATCATTTTACTCATTTGATTAAATTGCTTCATCAATTGATTTATTTCTTGAATCGAAGTTCCAGATCCTTTTGCAATTCTCTTTTTTCTGCTAGCATTTATAGAATTTGGTGTACTCCTTTCTAGAGGAGTCATTGAATGGATAATAGCTTCAATTCCTTTAAAAGCGTCATCATCTATATCTACATCTTTCATTGCTTTTCCAGCTCCAGGAATCATACCAACCAAATCTTTCATGCTCCCCATCTTTTTGATTTGTTGAATCTGACTTAAGAAATCATCAAAACCAAACTGATTTTTAGCAATCTTCTTTTGTAATTTTCTTGCTTCTTCTTCATCATATTGATCTTGAGCGCGCTCTACAAGAGAAATAACATCTCCCATTCCTAAAATACGATCAGCCATTCTATCTGGATGGAATACATCAATAGCATCCATTTTTTCTCCAGTACCAATAAATTTAATTGGTTTATTTACAACAGATTTTATTGTTAATGCTGCTCCACCTCTTGTATCACCATCTAATTTTGTTAGAACAACTCCATCAAAATTCAAGATATCATTAAAAGCTTTTGCAGTATTTACAGCATCTTGTCCAGTCATAGAATCCACTACAAATAATGTTTCTTGTGGATTTACAGCTTTATGAATGTTAGAAATTTCTGTCATCATTTCCTTATCTACAGCCAAACGTCCTGCAGTATCAATAATTACAACATTTTTACTATTTGCTTTAGCGTGTGCAATCGCATTTATAGAAATTTCAACAGGGTTATTATTGCCAATTTCTGCATAAACATCAACTCCAATTTGTTCTCCAACAATTTGTAATTGGTTAATAGCAGCAGGTCTATAAACATCACAACCAACTAAAAGAACTTGTTTTGCCTTTTTAGTTTTTAGAAAGTTTGCTAGTTTTCCTGAAAAAGTAGTTTTACCAGATCCTTGTAATCCTGACATTAAAATTACAGTAGGGGAGCCTCCTAGATTTACACCAACAGTTTCTCCTCCCATTAGTTCAGTTAGTTCATCTTTTACTAACTTAACCATTAATTGCCCTGGATTTAAAGATGTTAATACATCTTGTCCTAATGCTTTGGTCTGAACTTTCTTTGTGAATTCTTTGGCTATCTTAAAGTTAACATCCGCATCTAACAATGCTCTTCTAACTTCTTTAAGGGTTTCAGCAACATTTACTTCAGTAATTTTACCATGTCCTTTTAGAGTATGTAAGGCTTTATCTAATTTATCACTTAAGTTATTAAACATAATTTGTGTTCTTTTTTAGGAAACACAAATATAAGAATTAGTATGATTTGTTGAGTGATTAAAAAGTTTTTTAATCACTCATTATTTATAAATTAGCTTGTGACAAGTTGATTAAACAAAAATCTTCAAGAATATTATTTTTATTTTAGATTTGTTTTTTTTTGTTAAAAGTAACAAAAGAGAGTTTATCCAAAGAAAAAAAGAAGTTTCACTGATTTTTTTCTAGAATTAAGCTTAAAATCAACTATTTTTTCTAAATAAAGCTAAAGAGAAGTTAAGCACGTGTAGGCATATTGATATTATAAAAAGAATATACGACACTGAAAGGATAGCATAAAAATCTACAGAATTTGACAAAAAATTAGAAGTAAAAATTGTTTTTGTATTTAAAAAGAAGACACAAAAAAGGAAAGGAATTAATGCCGCTACTTGAAATATAATGTGAAAAAGGGATAATATTGGTATGGTTGGTTTTTTTGCCCAATTAAGTGCATAATAATTTAAACTAATTAGACTAATAAAAACTGCTGAAAAGTAACACCAATAATGAGTTTTAACTGCAAAAAAAGTGTTGTAAATTGTTACATCTATAACATTACCTTTTTGTATATATCCTACAAGAATAAAAAGTGGAATTAAGCTTAAAAAGAAAATATGTGGTTTTTTAATAATTGTTTTCAATTAATAGAATTTTTTTAAATTTTTTGTATGATGTTCTGTGTGATAAGCTGTCCACATAATAATCTCTCTCATAGTCATTTTCCCCATTAAAGGATGAGGAATCAATAAAGTGTCTAATCTTTTTTCGCTAATATGATTAGTTTTGTACTGTAATTTTTTTTGTTGAATTTGAAGTTTTGCCAATAATCGAACTCTTTGTTTTAAAGTTGGTTTCTTTAATTTTTGATTAAAAGTTCTTGCTTTTTCTTGATTTTCTAAAAGCTTTTGTTGATAATTTTCTGCTACAGTATTATAATCTCTAGGTGCTCTATTACAAGTACCAAATTTATATTTTAGAAAAATTTTCGGATAACTTAAAGCATTATTTAATAGCTGTAAACTATCTGCTAAATGTTGTATATGTTGACCTGTAGACCATTTTTTTTCTGGGCCTAATTCCCAATTTTCTTGAGGCTGATTTTCTAGCCAAGTAAATAATTCTTGGTGTTTTGTTTCTAATAAATCTGCAATCTCAACGGTATCCATGCCTCAATATTAATGCGCCATAAATGTAAGGAATAAAATTAGAAATACAATTCACTACGTAGTTTAAACAGTCCATTACATTTCATTTTTTTAAAGATTGATGCCCTAGTATATTTGTTTCATTACTCACCAATTCTTATTTTTCAGCAATAAATTGCAAAGCAGCACCATTGATACAATGACGTTTTCCTGTGGTTTTTGGGCCATCATCAAAAGAATGTCCTAAATGACCACCGCACGTATTGCATTTTAGCTCTGTTCTTGCGTAGCCTATCTTATAATCGACATCTAATTCTACATTACCTTCTATGGCTCTATCAAATGAAGGCCATCCTGTTCCTGAATCAAATTTATGCTCAGATTTGTACAAGGCCGTTTTACATGCTGTACAAACATAAGTTCCTTTTTTATGATTTTCATTAAATTCGCTCGAGAAAGCTCTTTCTGTTCCCGCTTCACGTAATACATAATATTGTATTGGAGAAAGTGTTTTTTTCCATTCAACAGGTGTTTTCTCAACTTTATATGTTTTCTTTTCTTTGGATGAATTTTGTGCATTTGTCACGCAGTTAAACATCAATAATAGAACGAGAATGCTTGCTAATTTTTTCATTTATTTTTAATATAAACTATTTTTTGATTTGGAAGTTTTAATATCCATTTGTGATAAAGGTCAAACTTTTTTTTAGTTTTGACGAATATTTATCGATTAACTTACAAAATTAAGAATTATTGATTTTTTTACTTAAAGATAGAATCTGTAATTTTAAAAGTAATAAATTTGTGATATGTTTTATAGATAATTGTCTTAAAATTTATTTTAAATATATAAATACATGAAAAAAATAATTATTTTAGTTTTAACTTTTTTTCTTTTTGAAGCTTGTAGCACCGTTCCAATTACAGGAAGAAAAAGAGTGAATTTGGTAAGTGATGCGCAGGTTCTACCAACTAGTTTTGCCCAATATAAAGGCTTTTTAAAAGAAAATAAATTATCTACAAATAGAGAATTGACCAGCCAAATAAAGGGAGTTGGAAAAAATATTTCTGAAGCTGTAGATCGTTTTATGAGAGCAAACAACATGGTTGCAGAAGCAAATTCTTATCGTTGGGAATTTAATTTAGTTGAAGATAAAACGATAAATGCTTGGTGTATGCCAGGAGGAAAAGTAGTTTTCTATACAGGGATTATGCCAATTTGTGATAACGTAAACGGTGTTGCTGCTGTTATGGGGCATGAAGTTGCACACGCGTTTGCAAAACACGGTCAAGAGCGTATGACTTCATCTTATGGTCAACAAATTGGAGGGATACTTGTTGCTTTAGGATCCTCTAACAAAGATCAAGAAACGCAACAAATTTGGGATGCTGCATTTGGTATTGGTTCAGGTTTAACTATGCTAAAATTTAGCAGAACTCATGAGCAAGAGGCAGATAGATTAGGCTTAATTTTTATGATGATGGCAGGTTATGATGGCATTGAAGCTGCAGAAGTTTGGGTAAGAATGAGTAAAAATTCTGGAGGAACTTCTACACCTCAGATTTTAAGTACACACCCATCAAATGCTTCAAGAATAGAAGATTTAAAAAGTTATTTACCTACTGCAAAAATGTATGCAGAAAAGTACAATCAACCACTATCTCAAATCAAAAAATAAAATAACAAATAGATTTACTATATTGTGTGCCATTCATAAAATTGGATGACATTTTTTTAAATAGAATTTTATGTTAAAAATTGGAAATCAAAAATTAATTAATGGCTGGGCTTTTTATGATTGGGCGAACTCTGTATATTCATTAGTGATTAGCACAGCAATTTTCCCTTTATATTACAGCGCAGTTACGGATGGTAAAGTTATTTCATTTCTTGGAATGGAATGGGAGCATCCAGATAGTTTGTATAGTTATGCTTTGTCATTTTCATTCTTAATAGTAGCATTTATTTCTCCTATTTTATCGGGTATTGCAGATTATACCGGAAGTAAGAAAAAATTTATGAAATTTTTTTGTTGGTTAGGAGGTTTGTCTGTTATGAGTTTATATTTTTTTGATGGGATAGAAACCGTTTGGATAGGTATTGTTTTTACCATTTTAGCAAGTATTGGTTTTTGGGCAAGTTTGGTTTTTTATAATGCATATTTACCAGAAGTTGCACATCCAGAACAACAAGATAGAGCTAGTGCAAAAGGGTTTATTTATGGATACGTAGGATCTGTTCTTTTATTAATCGTTAATCTAGGTATGATTATGTTCCCTGGAGTTTTCGGATTTGACCTTAGTATAGATGAATCGATAAGAATAAATGGCTCTGAATTAGAAATTACTGAAGCAATACTTGCTGCAGAAAGTGCCGCTTCTTCAATGGCATCAAGAATTTCTTTTGTTTTAGTTGGCTTATGGTGGATTGGTTTTGCACAAATAACTTTTAAAAGATTGCCTGATGATATTTATAATAAAATGCCAAAGCAAGATTATATTTGGAAAGGCTTTAAGGAATTAAAAATTGTTGCAAAAGAAGTGATGAATTATCCTACTTTAAAACGTTTTTTAATTTCATTTTTTTTGTTAAGTATTGGTGTTCAAACAATCATTCTAATGGCAGCAATTTTTGGTTCAAGCGAATTAGGTTTGCCTGCAATGAATTTAATTATAACTATTTTATTAGTGCAAATCGTGGCAATTGTTGGTGCGTTTGTGTTTTCTAGATTATCAGAAAAATGGGGAAATATTAAAGCTCTTAAAGTAACAATTGTTACTTGGATGGTGGTTTGTTTTACTGCTTTTTTATTAGATAAAAACCAAGAAAATGTAGAATATTATTTTTATGGATTAGGTGTTTTATTAGGTTTTGTTCAGGGAGCAATTCAATCTTTAACAAGATCAACCTATTCTAAATTATTACCAGATACAGAAGATCATGCAACTTATTTTAGTTTCTATGATGTTACAGAAAAAATAGCTATCGTTTTAGGAACTTTTGTATACGGATTATTATATGCAATGACAGATTCTATGCAATGGAGTGTATTGTGTTTAGCTGTTTTCTTTTTAGCTTCTTTCTTAGTTTTAAATACTTTAAAGAAAACAAAATATGTTCAATAAATGAAGTCTTTAAGTATAGTAATGTTATTTAAATATGCTTGAACTTACAATAGCTTAAAACTATCTACTAAAACAATTTATTTCGTTTATTTAAAAAGTATCAACTTTTATAAATGATAAAGATTACCAATAAAAAAGCCTTGTATATTTTATACAAGGCTTTAATTTTTAACATATAATTTTGACTCTAATTAACAGTAATATCAAATATTACCTGAACGTCAGTCTCTCCACCTGCATTTGTAATATCGCCAGTATTAACATTCATACCTGATTTGTTTGGTTCATGTCTTAACGTAATTGTAAAAGCTCCATAACCAGAGTTTCCTGTCAATAAACTGAACTCAACTCCTATTGGATTTCCATTGCTGTCTTGATCATTATAAGTTGTCGTTGCTATATTATTTGTAGATGAGAAAAAGAATTGATGTTCTTCATCTTCTTCTAAAATCTCTAAAGTAATATTATCAGCTGGAGTTTCTGTATCATTTAAAATTAATAAATTTCCAGTATAAGTTGTGTTTTGACTAAAATCTCCAGAAACACTTATTACAGGCTCGTTAGGTCCATCACCATCTAAATCGATACTTTCTAAAGTAACTGAAGCACCACCGTTTTGAGGAACTAAAGTTGCTCTAACAGTAGTAATTAATTCTTCTTCATTAATTACTATAGGATTATCGTTATCTGTACACGCTGAAAAAATTGATGCTATATATACTAAAATTACTATTTTTTTAATTTGTTTCATTTTTTGTTTTTTATACTTTATGTTTAATATTTAAATTTTAATTGTACTAAATAATTTCTTCCTAGATCATCTGCAAAATATCTTAACCTATTTAAGTATTCTCTATAATTGGTGTTTAGAATATTTGTAACCGTTATTCCAATGGTTACCTCTGTTTTTTGTGATAATTTAAAAGTTGCGTCAGAATTAAAGTTTATTAAATGATAACGATTAGGAGTTGAACTTACATCAACTAAAACATTTGAATTGGTTGTTGGAATAAAAGCTTCAAAATTATTATCAGGAAAAAGGTTTTGTCGAAAAACGAAATTGCTTTCTAAATTTGCATTAAAATTGCCCCATTTTTTATTGCTGTAACCAATATTATTTACAGTTTTTGCTGCCGGAATGTCAATTAAATCTCTGTTATTATCAACATCTTTACCTCTCATAAAGGATGTTTTGTTCTTAAAGTGAATACGATTTGTAATTTTTTGTTGCCAAGTTATATCGATACCAAATAAATTTGCGGTTGTTGCTTTGTATGCCCAAACAGGAAAAGCCCCACGAATTGTTTGTTCCGTTCCGTTCGGCTCTATAAATATATAATTACGAATATGATTAAAAAACAACTCTACAAGTAGAGCTGTCTTATCTCTTTTAAAATTATAACTTGTCGATACTCTATTTGATGTTTCTTGATTTATTCTCAAGTCACCCAACTCAATTCTTGCGGCAGAGTGGTGCAAGCCATCACTAAATAATTCTGATGCGTTTGGCGCTCTATTAGATAAAGCATAGTTTAATATTAAAGAATTTACTTCATTTAATTGATGAGAAACTCCTGCAGAGGCAGAAAAATTGTGATATTTTAATTTAGGATTTACTAACCATTGTGTATTAAAATCAACAATAATTAGATTACTAAAGTCGGCATCATAATTTCGTTCATTCCATCTGCTTTTTAAATAGAATTTCTTTGCGTTGATATAATTAAAATCATATCTAACTCCAAAATCTAAACTTGTTTTATCATTAAAAAGAAAGTTACCAATAGCAAATGCACCCAAATCATACTTATCATAATCAGGTATTAAACGTCTAACTCCTGTATTGGGATTTGCGAAATTATTTTGATAGCCACCCATTAAGCCTACTTTATAGGTTTGGTTCGATTTAGAATCGAACTCAAAACTAGTTTTTACAGTATGAGAATTCAACGTTAAATCAATAGCAGGTTTATTTCTATCATCACCAACTCTCAAATCAAACTCAAACCTTTCATTATTTTGATAATCATATTGGACTTTTAATTTGCCTAAATTTTTGAATCTTTTGTAAAAATCAACCTTTATTAATTGATGAGTTACTTCTTGTTTAGGTTCGTTAATAGCATATGAAAAATCTTCAATAACGAATGGTCTATCAGAATTTATGGCATCTACCAAGTCTTCAATATTCCCTAAATGTGAAGATCTTAAAATTCCGATTTCATTCTTCAAATACGTATAGTAAAAGTTAAAGCCAGTTTCAAATTTCTTTAAACCTGTTTGTAAAGAATATGCTGAAGAATTTAAACCTGTATTAGTCAAAATATAATCTGGACTTTCAAAATCTCCATATTTTTTTACCGTTGTTTTGGCATTTATATACCAACCTTTTTTAGTTGATTTTGTCAATGAGGAATGAAAGCTAAAACCTTGTCCATTAGTTTGTCCTGAAACAATACTTTTTCCATAAAGACTGTCTTTTACAATAATTCTATTGGGTTCTAAGACAATGACACCTCCAATAGCGTCTCCACCAAATTCTAAAGCGTTCGCCCCTTTTATGACGGTTATTTTTTCTGCTGTATTAATATCAATATTTGGTGCATGTTCAATTCCCCAATCTTGGTCTTGTAACCGAACACCATTCGTCATTAAAACAACTCTACTACTATGCAAACCATTAATCATCGGTTTTACAATTGTATTACCAGTATTTATAGACGAAACTCCTGAAATGCTTTTTAGTACATCCCCTAAATTTTGACTACTATATGTATCAATAACATCAGATTTTAAAACTGTAGATTGCCTAGTTTTCGTCTTTAATTCTAATGCAGATGTAATAGTAACCTCTTTTAGTTCTTCTGTATGATGTTCTAAATTAAATTCTTTAGATGTGTCTTCTAATATATTGATTTTCAACTCCTTTGATTCACAAGAAATATGAGAAATAAATACGTGAATTTCTCCTTTACACAAGTTTTTGAATTCAAATTTTCCTTGATCGTCTGATATCGTATATTTATTTAACTTTTTAAGATATACAGTGGCACCAAATAGTGAAGTTCCATCATGATAGTCTGTTATAGTGCCTTTAAATGTATATGCACATTTTTGCGTATAACTTGTAAAAGCTGCACAACAAAATAATGTACATAAAAAGAGTTTTAGAGTCATTTTTATGCTTTAATATTAATAATTAACAAGAGAAATTATTAATAAACAGGTGGTCCTCTAAGTTGATAAGATAATGGCTGATACTCTAATAAGAAATTATAAGGAACATCAATAATAGCCTTTTCGTTGAAAGGTAAAATTGATTTATAGGAATGGTTTGCTATATAACTTTGCTTTAATTTTAAAAAATGAAAGTCACAATCTAGCACATTTTCATGTACATGATTTTCTATTTTAGAAATACATACAGGATGTGTGTGGTTTTCTAAAGCATGCATAATCTGCATACATGATGGTATAAAAAATACGATCAGAAATAAAAAGGCGATATGTTTTTTAAAAAAAGTAATGTTATTTTTTTTCTTAATTTTAAGTTTATTTTTTCTAAACTTTAGCACAAAACGATTGCAAAATACAAATATACTTTTAGAATTGTGGCTACAGATTCGTTAAAAAATTCTGTATTAGATAAATCTGTAATTTATTCGCTGAAATATAAATGAAAAATAAAAGTGCATACTCTAAAAATAACTAGAGGAAAGTAATTGTTTGTATATGATTTTTACAGTGATGGTGTGTAGTTGTTTAAAAGTTATTTTACTTTATACATCGTTGCTTTTTTAGTGAAATTTGAAAAACCAATTTTAACCGTAAAATCATAAGAATCGCTATTGATTTTGTTAATCTGAATATACATTGGATCCTTTTGTAGTTCTGTTTTTGGATTGATATATTTTAAAGTGTAAAAGAAGTTACTTTTCCACTTTATAGATAATGTATCCACATGATTGCCATGTTTACTAATTTGAATACTATCTTTTCTAATAATCGTTTCTTTGACAAAACCTTTACCTGCCGGAATTTCAAATACACCTACTTTAAATCTATCTGAGTTATCCTTAAATTCTGATTTACATGCAAACAATGTTAAAACTCCTGTAATAATAAAAATTAATTTTCTCATTAAATTCCTGTATAATTTGATGGTGTAATTGCTTTTAATTCATTTTTAATTTCTGATGAAACTTCTAAGGTGTCAATAAAATCTGCAATTGATTTTTGATTGATTTTTTCATTAGTTCTGGTCAATCCCTTTAATGCTTCATAAGGATTAGGGTAAGCTTCACGTCTTAAAATTGTTTGGATTGCTTCTGCAACAACGGCCCAATTATTTTCTAAATCTTGCTCAAACTTTTGTTTGTTTAACAATAATTTATTCAATCCTTTTAAGGTAGACGTAAAAGCAATAATTGTATGTCCGAAAGGAACACCAACATTACGTAAAACGGTACTGTCTGTTAAATCTCTTTGTAATCGAGATATGGGTAATTTAGCTGAAAGGTGCTCGAAAATTGCGTTTGCAATCCCTAAATTTCCTTCAGAATTTTCAAAATCAATAGGATTTACTTTATGAGGCATTGCAGAACTACCTACTTCACCAGCCTTAATTTTTTGTTTAAAATAGTCCATAGAAACATACGTCCAGAAATCTCTGTCTAAATCTAGTATGATTGTATTGATACGTTTTAAAGTATCAAACAAAGCTGCTAAATGATCATAATGTTCTATTTGTGTTGTTGGAAAAGAATGATGTAAACCTAATTTTTCTTGCACAAATTTACTTCCAAATTCCTTCCAATCAATTGTTGGATATGCAACTTTATGCGCATTATAATTACCTGTTGCACCGCCAAATTTCGCAGCACTTGGTATCTCACTTAATAAATTAAACTGTTGTTTTAAACGAACAACATACACTTCAATTTCTTTACCTAATCTTGTTGGAGATGCAGGTTGACCATGAGTTCTAGCTAACATAGAGATGTCTTTCCACTCAATAACAAGTTCTTGCAAACGCTCTAAAACTTCAAAATAATGAGGAACATACACTTCATTCATTGCTTCTTTTATAGAAAGCGGAATTGCGGTGTTATTAATATCTTGAGAAGTCAATCCAAAATGAATAAATTCTTTATGTTTTTGTAAACCTAAAATGTCAAATTTTTCTTTGATAAAATACTCAACAGCTTTTACATCATGATTGGTAACTTTTTCAATATCTTTTATCTTTTGAGCGTCTTCAGTCGTAAAACCTGTATAGATTTCACGTAAATCATCAAATAAATCTGTATTAAAATCAGCTAATTGTGGTAGAGGAACTTCGCACAAAGCAATAAAATATTCAATTTCTACACGAACTCTGTATTTTATTAAAGCCTCTTCAGAAAAATAGTTTGCTAATTTAGATATTTTACCTCTGTAACGTCCATCAATTGGAGAGATTGCATTTAATTGTGTTAAGTCCATTTTTAGTTCTGTTGTTAAGTACAAAAATAGTCAATTCAACAGATTTATAAAATAGATTTCTGATGTTTTTCAATCATTTTTAAAATGTAATTCTCACGTGCTTTTGTTCTTTTACTCTCGTGAATAATCTCCGTTAAAATAAGATGTTTTATTGCTGGATGCATCCAGTTTTTTTCCAATCCAAAAAGATATAAGGAATTCACTGTATATGCTTTTACAGCTATTTTTTATGGTGTATTTAGCCAATCAGGACCAATTGCTATAATGGCATCAATAGGTATGTTTTTTTAATTTTCATTCTCTCTTTTGGAATAGTAAGACGTTGATAAATATTTGCAACCTTTTGACGGTTTTCTCTTTTAGGATTTTCCATTAAATTTAGTTATTCAGTTAAATAAAGTATACTCATTTTGATGCGATTAATGTATATTTACTCCAAAGTTCTATATAAATGATGCATATAAAGAGACTACTTTTTGTTTTTGCTTTTTTTACTTGTTTTTTTATAAGCGAAGTTGTTATTGCTCAAAATGTGAACCAGTTTGATGAAAATAAACAAAGAACTGGAGTTTGGGAAAAAAAGTACTCCAACAATAAAATACGGTATTCTGGTGCTTTTGAAGACGGAAAAGAAATTGGTGTTTTTAAATTTTATAATAATTCAAGTTCTCAATATCCAGTAATTATTAAAACTTACTCTAAAAAAAATGATAGTGTTTTAGTTCAGTTTTTTACTACAAAAGGTCAGTTACAGAGTAAAGGCTACTTTTTTAATAAAAGTAGAATTGGTCATTGGAGCTATTACTTTAAAGACGGCAAAAAAATGTCTGATGAATTTTATAACGAAGGTAAGTTAGAAGGAGAATTGATTAATTATTATCCTAACGGAAAAGTTACAGAAGTTTCACTGTATAAAAATGGTTTAAAATACGGAGTCTCTAAAAAGTACTCAAGTGAAGGAATTTTAATTGAAGAGGTTACTTTTAAAAAGGGGGAACTAAATGGTGTTGCCAAATATTTTGAACTAAATGGAAATCTAAAAGAGACGGGATCTTATCTATTAGGAATAAGAATAGGGAAGTGGGAGTATTATTTAGATGGCGAAGTTACTTCTGATGAAGATTTAAAGAAAAAGAAAGCTACTTTTATTAAGAAAAAAGAGAATTGATTTTTTAATGCTACAAAGTTTTAGAGTTTACGAGTCTCAAAGTTTTCATTTTTATTAAAAGCTGAATTCATCAATTCTTTCAATCAATAAATTCCAATCAAATTTGTAACTTTGCATCCTCAAAAATAAAAAATGAAACGAGTAGTTGTTGGTCTTTCTGGTGGTGTAGATTCTAGCGTAACAGCACATTTATTAAAAGAACAGGGTTATGACGTTATTGGGCTTTTTATGAAAAATTGGCACGATGATTCTGTAACTATTTCTAATGAATGTCCTTGGTTAGAAGATAGTAATGACGCAATGAT
>LAQA01000037.1:22897-28546 GCA_000981625.1 Flavobacteriaceae bacterium ASP10-09a | reverse complement strand
GCAAATGAGGACATCACTGTCAATACAACTATGGAAGTTGTCGATGACGTAATATCAATTAATCAAGATGTGCCTGTAGTTGTCGATGTCTTTTTTAATGACAATAATTTACCAACTATAGGAACTTTAACCATTTCAACACTGCCAACAAATGGCACAGTAGTAATTACGGATCCAAATGGAACACCAAACAATCCAAGTGATGATGTTGTAATCTACACGCCAGATTTTGGATATAATGGTCTTGATATATTTGAATATACATTATGTAATGTGAATAATTTTTGTGATACAGCAGAAGTTGTCATAACAGTTAATCCTTTAGGAATAGCCTACAACCCGACAGCCCCAGCAGAATGTTTCAATGTGTTTGTAGAGAATAATGTTACTCTAACCAGCGGTAATACAAATGGAAGTTTAGCAGCCGGTGGCGATTTAACTATCAATGGTAATTATGGAGTTGCTTCACAAGATTGCGGCTGTTTCGATAGCAACGGAAATGAGATTGGTCTTTTAGTAGGTGGTCAAGTAAATTATAATACCGGTATCTTAAATATTAGTAATGCGACACAGTATGCACAAATAGGAACTACTAATGGTTCTAACGCATGGTATGCAGATCCACAAAATGCACCAACACCAATTCGTGTAACCCCAGAGTCTGATTACAACGCAGCTTCTTATATTCAATTGTTAGGAAATGCAGTAGATTTTGCTGCCTCTGCAGGAACCAATGCTGTTTTTGCAAAAGATGTAATTGATTTTTCATTAGCTTTTCAAAAGTTGAGAACGAATGCTACAAGTATGTCTGAAAACACACACAATGCTAATTTGACGGATAATGCAGGGAACTCAATAGTAAATATTGGGTTACCAAGTAATGTAAATATCAATTTACAAACAGGTATCAACTATATGAATGTTACAGGTGTCGATTTGATGAATGTAAGTAATTTTACATTCAATCAGCCAGCAGACGCAACTCGGATATTAGTTATTAATATAGATGCAGCAGGTGTTTTTAACTGGAATGTTTGGGCACAAGCGAACGCAGGTATAGCAGAGAGTCCTTATATCTTGTATAACTTCTATAATACAACAGATTTACAAATAGAAGGAAGTGTAGCAATTGCAGGAACAATTATGGCGCCATTTGCAAATATTACTAAAACAGTAAATACAGCAACTATTTTAGGACAAGTAATTGGAACTTCTTTTACACAAGACGGCGGCGATGTGCAATGTGCGAACTTTATACCCGAAGTTATTGACCCAACATATTCTGATATTGCACCAGTAGTGGCGTTTACGGTGAACGACAATGAGTGTTTAATGACGAATGAATTTGTATTTATTAATTTATCAAATACAGACCCAGTAACACAACCAATAAATCCTATTACTTATTCATGGAACTTTGGTGATGGTACAAGTAGTATTTTAATGAATCCTACTAAAACCTATACAGGAGCTGGAACTTATTTTGTAACTTTAATAGCAACTAATAGTTTTGGAAGTGACACACAAATAAAGCAAGTAACTGTTTTAAATCAATTAGATGATCCTACAATTTCAATACTTACATTAGCCTCTGCACCAGGAACTGTAACAAGAGAGTTTACTTTAGTAAATGATACGTATTTTGATAGTTTTTCATGGGACTTAGCAGGTGTAGGTTCAAACTTATTTCAGAACCAAAAAATAGTAAGTTTTAATTTTACTGCAGCAGGTTCATATGCCTTAACAGTTACAGGGACTAAAAATGGATGTACACAATCACTTGCCTTTCCTATAATTATTACCTCTGGCGAAACCAGTAGTGGGAATAATGGTGGAGTTGAAAGTGAATCTTTAGGGGATGCAATTTCTAAAATCTACGTAGGTAGAAAGAAGAATAGTATGCCAACAGAATTTGTAAAATCAACTGCAAACTTATACAATAAAGCGAAGTTGAAAGAAGCGCAGCCTTATCAAGGACGAGTATTAACAATGTTAGACATGTTTCCTACTGAGTTAGTAGCTGGTAATATTGCGAACGTAACTTCTCCTACTGATATTTTAGATTATACTGTGGCTGATGAAGTATTGTCTGTAGATTTCTCTGTAGATGGTGAAACTAAAGCAGTTGTATTAGGAATTAAAACTTCTGATAAAATCTACAATCACACAAAAGCTTCTTGTGATCGTCTTAGAGGTGCAGAGATTTTAAACATTGAAACAGTTGCTTTACAAGGATATAATTTCTTAATGCAGGGAATTAAGCAAAGAAATGGAATTGTAGAATATGCGATTTCATTTGCGGTTGCTAAAAATAATAATGATCAGAAATATACCATCCAAACCAATTGGTATGTAAATAATTATACAAAGTTTAACGATGTGTATAATTTTCAAGTATGGTCTACAAATCATGAAGACACACAGAAATTAGTAAAAGATATTTTAGCAAACCTTAATGCTTTTATTCCTGTTACCCAAACAGAAATACAAAAGGTTCCTAAAACTTACGCAGCAAAAATATCAAGAGATAAAGCTGATTTAGTAATCCTTTTAAGAAGTACTGAGGTAGGCTTAAATACAGAATTAACAATGGAAGAATTGTATTCAGAGACAGCAAATAATTTAAAGCACAGATACAATCCGTTAAATACAAAATTAGAACAAACCTTACGCATAGACATTAAAGATGGATATGAGTATGACGCTTTACTAAAAGTAAACGGAGAAGTAGAAGATGCATTTTACCATGCTGATGGTAACTGGGGTTTAGATTTCGATAGAGATTATACAGAAATCAATGAATACTTTGTATCTAATAATTTTGATAGAGAATATAAAGACGAAGAACTTGCTATCCACAGAAATGTAAAAATTAAAGCAGTTAGTCAATATGATTATTTAGGGATTTATAAATCGTTATTACCTGGTAACTTATCAGCAGATTATACTGAATACAAGTACTTGTCATTTAGAGCTGAAGGATCTGGTTTAATGGAGTTAGGTTTGATTAAACCTTCTATAGAAAAATGGAGAGAACAATACCGAATCATGGTAGATTTATCTGAAGAAGAGCAAACATATTATGTTCCTTTTGATTTATTTTCATCAACTGGTACAACAGATAATATTACTGCAAATGATTTAACAACCATATTATTTACATTTTTGCCTGTTGAAGCGAACACCAAAGAATTAGACTTAACAATTTCTGATGTAAAATTTACTAAAACAGCGATAAAAGATCAAACGGTCAGTGTAATTGAAAAGTTTGAAAATAATTTTATAGCATATCCAAACCCAACACAAGGAAATGTAAATATCTTATTGTTCAGTAAAGTAGATACGGAAGCAACCGTAACGTTGTATGATGTAACGGGTAAGGAAATCTACGTTGCTAAAGTTCAATTAACAAATGGTAAAAATGAAATAGATTTTAATGTAAAAGTAATACCAGGTATTCTATTCTTAAAAGTTATAAGTCCTGAAGTTAATTATGGTTCATCTAAAATTATGTTCAGATAAAAAAAACAAGATTGAGATTTTTTTTAACAATTTAAATTTAGTAAAAATAAAGATTGAATGAATAGAGTATTAGAGGTAGAAAATGAAATTTCTGAATTAAGAAATCAATTGCAAAATCATAAACTATATAATAGTTTAAAATCTATAGATGACATTAAGGTATTTATGGAATATCATGTTTTTGCTATTTGGAGTTTTGCTTTACTTTTAAATAATCTTCAAATAAATATGACAGAGGTTAGGACATCTTCTATTTCTTTAGAAAAATCTACAGATTCAGTACTTATAAATGAAACTGTTCTAGAAGAAGAAATTGAGACGAATAAGGTAAGTCAAACGCAAAGTCACTTTGAAATCTATTTGGATGCAATGCGTCAAGCAGATGCAAGAACCAATGAAATAAATAATTTTATAAAACTCATACAGTTTAACAATTCAGTTAATTACTCATTAAATAAAACAAATATTGATAAAAGAGTAGCTGATTTTGTAAAGTTTTCATTTTCAGTTACTAAAACAAATAAACCACACCTTATAGCTTCTGCTTTAATATTTGGTCAAGAAGAAGTTATTCCTGGAATGTTTATTGAAATTCTTAGAAATGTAGATTCTGAAAATAAATATTATAACAAACTAAAATATTATTTACAAGGTCATATTGATTTAGATATAGACAAACAAAGACCGTTATCTATTAAAATAGTTTCCGAAATTTGTAATAATAATCAACAAAAATGGGATGAAACAATAACCATTGCTAAACAATCATTAGAAAAAAGAATTGCACTTTGGGACGCGATTAACCACTTAGTTCAAAAAGAAAAGTTCTATGCATAAGAGTAATTGGTCTCTTTGATAGAATAAATTTAAAATAAAATTTCAATTAATTAAAATATGAATTTTAATTAATTGATTTAAAGGTATTTACGAGTGTTATTTAGTCTAAAGTGTTTTTTAAAACCCCTTGTTTAAAAACTTTATTGTTTTGAAATCAATATTAGTTTCTCTTTGAAACTAATATTGATTTTCGTATATTTGATAACGAAAAGAAAAAGTAAAAATAAAAAAATTAAATATGAATTTATTAGGAATAGAGAAATTAGAATCCTCTACAGATATTGATATATTAAGAGATAAAGAACAAAAAATATTGACTGATCTAAAAAATGAAAAAGAAGTAATTACTCACAAACTACATATAATAGACGCTATAAAACAAAGGATGTTAAATGCAAATAAATAGTTTGTAAAGAGATTATAATGGCCTTTTAGGTCAGGTTTTACAATTTATTAGACAGATAATTTGCAAATCCAAAACTCGATTAACTTTTTGTTAAATTAAATTGGAATTTACTTTTAAAGTAAAACCATCAGTAATGCTATTAAAAGTTTTAGAAGTTAAATATTTTTCTACTTCTAAAAAAAGTTTTTTTGTTAATAATATTAATTGAATTTGTAAATAGGTTGGGGGACTTATTTGCATTTTCACGAAAACACCTTGACAAAGTGTTAAGGTGTTTTTTATTTGGATTTGTATATACTACAAATAAAAAAAAATAATAAATGTGCGAATAGTAAAATTTGAAAATGGTACATATGGTTTAAGAGTTGGCAATTGGTTTACTGGTTACAGTTTTATTAGTGTAGCATACGATTGGATTAAATGGAAAGATGACGATGATATTATTGCTTTTTGCCAATTCAATGAAGAGCAATTAGAAGAGCGACTCAAAAAAAAGCCAAAACTTAATTACACAGTAATGGAGTAATTATTTAAGTTTTTTTTTCTTCTTTAGAAAAAGTCTGAATGCTAAAAAGAGAAATACTTTATAAATCACAAATATTAAGGGAAGATGTAAGGAAAAATAAAATAGCTAAAAAAAAGAAAATGGAAGACTATTATAAGTTCAGTAGATGTCAATTAATTGAAGAGTTGCTTATTAAAAGACAAGAATTAAAAAATTTATTAGATAGTGAAGAAGAAATTTTGGAGCAGTCTTCTTTAGATTTTGTAACAGAAACGTTAAACAAAAAAATGGATTATTTTTTTTGTTTAGCAAAAGACCTTATTAGAGAGATAGAAGAAAAGACACCTCATATAAGTTTAGCCCAAGATGAAGGTTTATA
>LAQA01000037.1:5556-22875 GCA_000981625.1 Flavobacteriaceae bacterium ASP10-09a | reverse complement strand
AACTATCTTGTTGTAAAATCAGTTTGTGGGTTAAAATTATTGATCTTGATAATTATTATACATATACTTACTGAGAATCTCCAGTACTTGTTTTTAAATATATATTAAGGTTGTTTTGTCGACTCAGTTTTTTGTTTTAAAACGTATTTATTTATTCATAAGTTGTCTTGCTCTCAAAATATTCTTTTCCTAGTTATCTTAGTTCGTAATGTTTTTTTAGACTTTTAGTATTACTAGTAAGTATCGAAAGGTTTAAATATTTTCAACAAAATTTAAAAAGACTTTTTTATGAAGCTCAATATCCATATCAGGAGAAAGTGATACACGGGCAATATAATCTTTGTCACCTTCTTTAGTTGTTCCTTGTGTAGAGGTTGCTGGTATTGTCCAATAACACCCTTTTAGTTGTCCATAACTTACACAGTTTTTACTTTCATTAGGGATTTCTGTAATCATTAAATTGATTAATTCCAAATTCAAAGCTCTTTTGTATGTCTCCTTTTCTTCATCAGTATTTCCTTTTGTTGGAAGATCTAATGAAAATACAGATGGTGTAAATCCTTGTTCTGCTAATTCTTCTGAAACAAAATTGATTTTCGCTTCGGGTAAAGTCTCCTTGATAAAGGTTACAAATTCACGAGTGTTTATATAAGCATCTAGAATTCTTTGCTTCATTGAAGGCATTTGTTTTGCTAATATCTTGTATTGAAGATTTGTAGCTTCGTTATCGCAGATTATTAGATGTGTTTCTATTTTATCTATTAAATCATCTGTTTTTTTATTTCCTACACAATAGCCAGCAGTGCATTGTCCACCACTTGGAAATTTAGATCCACTAGCAAATGATATGGTTCTAACGGTTGATAGTATTTCATTTTCACCCAAAAAGTGCACATTAGGACAAAATGTTTGGTCTAAAATAAAAACAGGATCGACAGCGATTTTACCAGAAGCTGTTTTACGTTCTTGAGTTAAAACATTTCTTAATTGTATAAGATTTGGAACTTCAACTCTCGGGTTTGTTGGGATTTCAGCAATTATATAAGGAATCGCATCTTCGTTAGCAATTTTAGTTAAAATGGTATCAATACTTTGTACCATATCATTATCACCATCCACTAGTAAATCAACTACTTCAACATTATCAATACAAGCTGCAACGCGTCTCGATTGGTCATTTGTACCACCATAACAATTTGGAGGAACTACAATTTTTATCGCCTTTCCTTTATGTTTTTCTAGCGCATCGTGAATTAGCCCCATTAAAATTGCATACTGAATAGACAGTCCGCTAGAAGCAACGAGTGCCTTTGTATTTGAGCCAGTAATTGCCGCAATTGAATTTAAGACACTTTTTTTGTTTGTCTCGGTTATGTTTTTTGTATTCTCAAAAGGAGATTTTTCTATTAGAGATTCTAAGGCAATAAGAGAATTTGCTGGCGTCATTGCAATAGTCTCTCTTCTTCGTACGTGTTGAATATCTGAGATATAAGATTCATCTTGTGCATCGTTTACGACTAAAATACTCCCCAAGTGATCATGAATATTGATAAAAAAGTCAATGTTTGGCGTGATATTGAAATTATAAATTTCATCTTGTTGTAAAATGTAAATAGTGCTGCCGTTAAACTTGGTAATGGCTGAAGTACTTTTAACCTTCTTTAAATCAAATTTATACCCATAAACATTTTTTAGTATTTCAACATCAAAATATGTAGGTAATTGATCTGTATAAATAATTTGGGTATTTTTATTTTCTAATAAATTTTTTCTTAGAATCGCTAAAACAGGAAACGTTTTTGATGAAAAATTTATGACATTTTCTGGTTTTATAGTATGTAATTTTCCAATAGCCCATTCTAGTATACATGATAATGGATGTCCTAATCGAATATAATCGTAAGCTGTTGGTAATCGATTTAAAGCTGATGCATCAGAATTAGTGTCATTAAATAACACTTCAAATTGATTTAAAAATTGAGTTTTGGCTAATTTTTCATCATAAATATCTAGTCGATGTGTTGTTAAATTCAACCAGCCAGTTGGCATGTTTTCTAGTACATCTTTAATATAATTTATTATTTTATTTGCTTTCATAATTTTCATCTTCAGATCGACGGGGAATATACACTAATTAGATTTATTGCGTAGGATTATTGAATGGAAGATACCATTTGTTACGTTGTTTTTAATATGTTTAAATCGGTTGCTTTTTAAGCCTTTTTAGGGAACCTAGTGTTCGGTTTAATTAGGATGTATAGATCTAAATTCATTATGAAAAATCTGGTATTTCTATCCGAATAGATTGCTTTAAATATTCCATTTTCAATCCTTTTTTTCGTCACTTTTCCCCTTAGAATAACATGTTTTATTAAAGTGCCTCAGGATGATTTTTTTTAAAAATTTATAATTTTTTGATGCTCTACTGCTATTTAAATTAATATGAAATTTAAAACAGCCTTTGCTTTTAATTTTAAGAATAAAATTAACTATTTATCTCTTTTCCTTATTTGTGGTATTCTTCTAAAAATTTACGCTAATTTTAGTAGCTCTAACTTATTTGCGCCAACATATTATTATATTGGCCATTTTTCAAAATTTATAAAGCCAGGTGCTTTGCGAGTAAGTACCACAACTAGTAGGTCGGCAATTGAGAGCACCTCTTTTAAAAATAAGGACGGAAAAATTGTTACGGTAGTTATGAATAAAACAGATCGTAAAATTGGCTATAAACTGATTGTTGGAAATAGCCAAGCATTTTTAGAAATAGCTCCACGTGCAATGCAATCAATAATTTACTAAATTTACTTTTTTAAAATTCAAAAGAAACCATGAATAATAAAGCATACACTATTTTTATAAGTTTTATAGTAGCATTAGGAGGATTTCTGTTTGGTTTTGATGCAGGGATTATTTCGGGAGTTATGTCTTTTGCTGGTTCTGAATTTAATTTAAATGAAATACAATCTGGTTGGGTAGTAAGTGCCCCTTCATTTGCAGCAATGTTTGCGATGTTGTTTTCAGGGAGATTAAGTGATCTTATTGGAAGAAAAAAAACGCTCATTTTTGTAGCTTTCTTATATGCTATTTCTGCAGTTTTTTCTGCGATGGCAACTTCTTACGAAATGCTTTATATCGCAAGAATTATTGGAGGTATCGCATTCGGAGCGGCATTAGTTTTAGCACCGATTTATATTGCAGAAATTTCAACAGCAGAAAATAGAGGTAAGTTAGTCTCTTTGCAACAATTAAATATTGTTTTTGGTTTTTTTGCTGCATTTTTAAGTAATTATTTTTTCAATATATACAATAACTCAGAAAGTACTTTTTTAACGGATGAAAATGTTTGGAGATGGATGTTAGGTGTAGAGTTAATTCCTGCAGTAATCTACTTTGTCTTTTTGTTTTTTGTACCTAAAAGTCCTCGTTGGTTATATTTAAAAGGACATTTTGAAGAGGCTAAAAAAGTGTTAACCCAAATTCACGGTATTGAACGTGGAGGAATAGAAATTGCCGCTATCGAAAGAAATATACATGCGGATAAAAATAAAACGCCACTAAAAATTAAAGATTTATTAAAACCATCTTTGCGTTTTATTTTAGTAGTTGGTTTAATCGTTGGTGTTCTGCAGCAAATTACAGGTATAAACGCAGTATATTTCTATGCGACATCCATATTTAAACAAACGGGTATTGGTACAGACGCTGCTTTTTCATCAGGCGTTTTATTAAGTACAATTTCAGTGATTTTTACATTTGTTGCGATCTATTTAATTGATAGAATGGGTAGAAGACCCTTGTTATTGATCGGTACAGCTGGTATTGCCATTAGTTTATTATTATGCGCTTATGGCTTTAATCAAGCAACATATCAACTGTCAAAAGAAAATATTAATCAATTTGAATTTTCTGATTCCCAAAAATTATTGCCTTTCGTAGATACTTTATACGAAAGCGATGTGGCTTTTAAAAACGATGTAAAAGCTGCTTTAGGAAATAAAATATATAGTAAAAATGACGGTGCTATTCTAGAAGCAGCGACAACGATTAATGCAAATTTAATATTAATAGGTATTTTAGGGTTCATAGCATGTTTCGCATTTTCATTAGGTCCTGTAATGTGGGTTTTATTGTCAGAATTATATCCAATTAAATATAGGGGCTTGGCAATAGGTGTAATTGCTTTTGTAAACTCATTAATTAGTTCTCTAGTGCAATTAGTTTTTCCTTGGGAATTATCGAATTTAGGAAATGCATTAAGCTTCTTTTTGTTTGGTGCTGTTGCTTTAGTGGGCTTTTTTATCTTTTTAAAGATACTGCCAGAAACCAAAGGAAAATCTTTAGAGGAATTAGAATTAGAGTTTGTTAAGTGATAATATGTTATTAAATAAAGAATGATTTACAAAAGAAATCCTTAGAGGAAGTGGACTTTTATTTTGTTGAAAATTAATAAAACTAGCCTTTTATTTTTACATAATTAAAGACACATTTATAATAGTCATTCTTTTTAAATTGTACTTTACAATAAAAATTGTTTTTTTATGTTTTATTGTAAGTGTTAAATCTTTAAGTTTAAAAGTATTTATCCTTATAAAATTAATATATTTGGAAACTTAAAATAATCAAATTTTAATGAAGTTATCATACTTTCGATTTTGCTTACTGTTTTTATTCTTTTTTTCATTAAAAAGTAATTCGCAAGAAACGTTACCTATATATCAAGATTATCTTTCTGATAACGTTTATTTAGTTCATCCTTCAGCCGCAGGTATTGGTAATTCTAGTAAATTAAGATTTACAGCTAGACAACAATGGGCAGGCATACCAAATGCACCTGCTTTACAAACAATGAGTTTTCATACTAAAATGAGCGAAGATTCTAATGCAGGGTATGGATTTGTTTTATTTAATGACAAAAATGGTTTCCATTCTCAAAAAGGAATACAAGGTTCATATGCATACCATTTACCAATGAGTAATGGTCGAATATTTAATCAACTTTCTTTTGGATTGGCATTTACATTTGTCCAAAATCAATCAGATCAAAGAACTTTTACTGGAGATAGAGCCATCGCTGCTATTGTAGAAAGTACAAGTTATTATAATGCAGATTTTAGTGTTGCTTATCATTTAGGTGGTTTTTCTTCTTATTTTACAGTAAAGAATTTATTGTTAACAGCAAAAAACAATTTCAATGTTCAAGAACCATTAGATTTAAAAAACTATATTTTTTCCACTGGATATTATTTTGGAGAAGATCTTTTTATACAATTTGAGCCTTCATTGATGTTACAGTTTCGAGAAGGAACAGGAGAAAGAATTGCGGATTTCAATATTAAAGCTTACAAAAATATTTCAAATTCTCAACTTTGGGCCGCAGTTTCTTATAGAAGAAATTTTGATCAGAATGCTATCGAAAACGCACAATTTATATCTCCAATTATAGGTTTAAATTATGAGAATTTAATGTTTTCTTATACCTATACAAATCAAATGAATGAGACAGTTTTAACGACATCAGGGTTTCACCAAGTTTCTGTAGGGATTAATTTATGGACTAGAGAGCCTCGAGCAGCAGCATGTCCTAATATTAATTCATCTTTTAACGGATTTTAAAAATCCTTTTCATCGATTTTTATACTTTCATTATTCTTAGAAATAAGCATTTCTAAAACATTCTTGTTTTTATTGATATAAAATTGATGTGTTCCTTTTTTTGTATCAATATTTAAAAGTTGATGTTTTTCTAGTATAGCTTTAGTTTGTTTTGCAACTGCTTCCCCAGAATCTATAATCTGAACCTTTTCGCCAACAATTTCTCTAATTTGAGGAATTAAATAAGGATAGTGTGTGCAACCTAAAACCAAACAATCAACTTGATCTTCTAACATTGGTTTTATATAAGAAGAAAGTAATTTTTTCATTTCTGAAGAATCTATTTTCCCGTTTTCAATCAATTCAACTAACCCTTTTCCAACCGTTTCTCTAGTTGTTATTTCTTCAGCTATAGTACTAGCTGTTTTTTCAAATAACTCGCTGTTTAAAGTCCCTTTAGTAGCTAATATTCCAATATTATTTGTTTTAGTCTTTAGAGCAGCAGGTTTTATTGCGGGCTCAATTCCAATAAAAGGATTATTATACTTTTCTCTTAATACTTTTATGGCATTTGTGGTTGCAGTATTACAGGCTACTATAATCAATTTACAATTTTGTTGCAGTAAGAACTCTGAGTTTTTTATAGATAAATCAATAATTTTTTGTTCACTCTTTTCTCCATATGGAGCATTTTTACTATCAGAAAGATAAATTGTATTTTCATGAGGCAAGAGTGCCTTAATCTCTTTCCAAATAGAAGTGCCCCCAACTCCAGAATCGAAAATGCCAATTGGATAACTAGTTAATTTCATATCTCTGTAAAAATAAAAAAACCTACTTAAAAAAGTAGGTTTTATAATCTTTTAATTAAGAGATTTTAGTTTCTTGGCTGTGGTTGTACTCTATCCTCTAATAAACCTAATTTAGCTTTTACAGCATCATACAAATCTTCACCCTTTTTTATAAGTAATGTGTTAGCATCAAAAACATAAAGTATTCCTTTAGAAGTAGCTACTTCTTCAATAGTTTTTAAAGCTTTATCAGAAATTGGTGATAAACCATTAACTTCTCTATCTTTAAGATCTTTAACAGCAGTTTGTCTTAATTGCTCAAACCTAGCTCTATCTTGTTGAACTTCTAGTGCTCTAGTTTCGTTAATTTCTTTTGTTTGGGCATTTTGCTCTGCAGTATATTTCTTTGCTTTGGCATCCATCTTTTTTGCCATTCCTTCAATTTCATTTTGATAAGTTTTAGCTAACTTTTCTATTGTGCTTTGTAAAGTTCTAGCTTCTGGCATATTAAAAATTACTTTTTGATAGTCTATATGAGCTATCTTTTGTGCATTCGCAACACCACCTACTCCTAATGTAAATACAGCAATTAATAGTAACGTTTTTAAATTTTTCATTCTTGTTTTAATTTAATTATTATTCTTGACTTTTTGATTTAATTATTTCCTTTCTTCTTTTTCTCTTCCTCTCTTTTTTTTCTTAATGCTTCTTTCTTTTCTTTTAAAATTCTTCTTTGTTCTTCTCTTTTTTTAATAAGAGCAGCTCTTTTTTCTGCAATTGCTTTTTTCCTGGCTTCTTTATCTGCTACTTTTTTAGCAACTGCTTGTATTTTTTTGTTATTTGCCTTTTCTAATTTTAATTCTTTATCTGCTATTTTTTTTGCAATAACTTCTTTTTGTTCTTCTGTTAACTCTCTTTTAGGAGTATTTGCTTTTTTGTTCTTTTTCTCCTTTTTTTTGTTTGCTAATCTTGTTCTGTCTATTGTAGATAAAACAAGGTCGCTAATATCGTATTTTTTATTTGAATACAACATAATCAAATCACTAGATTTTTCAAATACAAAATCATATTTTTTTCTTTTTGCAATACTTTGTATTGCATTGAAAACTTGATCTTGAATAGGCTTTACCAATTGTTTCCTTATCGAAAATAGATCCCCTTTGGGGCCAAAATATAAAGACTCTAGTCGTCTTAATTCTACTTGTTTTAAAGAAATCTCTTCTTCTTTTTCTTCAATTAAGTCTTTTGTTAGTATTACTTTCTCGTTTGCTAAATCAGATTTTAGAACTTCTACATAACGAGCTTGCTTATCTAATTTCTTTCTCCATTTTGCAACTTTACCATCTAGTGTGTTTTGCGCCTGTAAATATTCAGGGACATTTTCTAGAATATATTCCATATCTATATACGCAATAATTTGATTTCTTTGCGACCATGAAATAGAAGCAGTAAATAAAAGAACGACTAATAAAAATATTTTTTTCATTTGTATAATGTATTTAGAAAAAACCATGCCAAAAAAAACTCGACATTACAAATGTACAGTTTTCCTAGAATTGTCTTCCGATAATAAAATGTGTTTGCCAGCCAGACTTATCCCTTAAGCCAGGTAAAGGGTCAAAACCGTGTGCAAAGTCTATTCCTAATAACCCAAATGCAGGCATAAAAATTCTTACACCAACTCCTGCTGAACGTTTTAATTCAAACGGATTAAATGTTTCAAAATTGTCATAAGAATTACCAGCTTCTAAAAATCCTAGTGTATATATTGAAGCAGAAGGAGAATCTGTGATAGAAAACCTTAATTCCATTTGAAATTTATTAAAGATTGTTCCTCCTTCAGCAGATGATAATCTACTGTTCTCATAACCTCTTAAACCAATTGTTTCTCTACCATCTAGTTGAAACTGTGCGATACCATCTCCACCAACAAAATATCTTTCAAATGGATTTTGACCTAATTCTGAATTATAGAATCCTAAATAACCCATTTCTGCGTTGGTCATTAATACTAATTTATCTGTAAATGAGGTATACCATTTACCTTTTGCTGTAATTTTATAGTATTCTAACCATTTGTATTTTTCTTGAGCTTCTAAATTCGCATAATCTTTATCGCTAAATAATGAATATGGTAATGTTGCTTTTACTGCAAGAGAAAACTCTGAACCATATGTAGGGAAAATTAAACTTGGTCCTGCAGAGTTTCTGCTAATAGCAGCGCTGTAAGATAAATTATTTAAAGTACCATTATTTAAGATATTAGTACCAACTCTAAACCCGTAGTTGTTTAATTGAAAACTTTGATAAGAAATAGTTTGTGTTAATTGAAAGAAATCATCTGGCCATTTTAAACGTTGACCTAAACCTAAAGATGCACCAATAATACCCAAATTTTGATTTCTGTCAACATCACCAGTCTGATAGTTAAATTGATATTGTTTTGAAGAATAAATGGAAAAAGATAATGATTGTGGTTTTTTCCCTCCTAACCAAGGTTCTGTTAATGAAAAACTGTAGGTGCTAAACGTTCTACTAGTTTGTAGACGTAAAGATAATTTTTGTCCATCTCCCATTGGCAAAGGCTTGTAAGCTTCTTTGTTTAGCAGATTTCTGATAGAAAAATTATTAAAAGACAAACCTAGCGTACCGATAAAAGAACCACCACCATAACCACCTTGTAGTTCAATTTGACTTCCTCCTTTTTCTACAACAGTAAAATCGATGTCAGCCGTTTTATTTTGATAATCTGGTATTACATCTGGCGTAACATTTTGATCAAAGAAACCTAATTGACCTATCTCCCTAATAGATCTAATAATGGCACTTCTACTAAATAAATCTCCTGGCTTTACACGTAATTCTCTAAAAATTACATGGTCATTTGTTTTATCATTACCAGTTACTGAAACTTTTCTAATACGTGCTTTTTCATCCTCTCTAATTCTAATTTCAACTGTAATAGAATCATTTTTCACTCTTGTTTCAATCGCATCTACCTGAGAGAATAAAAAACCATTATCTTGATATAAAGTAGAGATGTCTTCAGATGTCGGAGTTCCATCACCCTTAATACGTTCTTTTAGAACAGCTCCGTTATAAACATCACCTTTATCAATTCTTAATACAGCTTTTAATTGATCATCTGTATATTCTTTATTTCCTACGAATAAAATATCAGCAAATCTATATTGCCTTCCTTCTTCTAGATCTATATTTATGTTGATTGTATTGTCATCATTCCAAGAAATTTTATCGCTTAAAATACGAGCATCTCTAAAACCTAACCTGCTATATTTATCTAAAATATTTTCTAAATCTTCTTGATAATCTTCTTCTATGTATTTTGATGCTTTCCAGAAACGACCAATAAATTTTGTTTTGGTGTTAGACATTGTCTTTTTAAGACCTTTGCCTGTTAATTTTTTATTTCCAGTAAAAACGATTTCTTTAATTTTGATTCTAGCACCTTTATCTATAAAGACATTCATATTAACAGTGTTAATATCTGTAGTATCTTTTTTAACATCTAGATTCACCTTAATTTTAAGATATCCCTTATCAGTATATTTCTTTGTGATGTAGTTTCTTGTAGTTACAATTAAATTATCTGTAAGCATTGCTCCAGCCTTTAATTCCGCTTCTTTGATAAGCTCTTTAGCTTTCGATTTTTTAACACCACTAATGTTAACATTATTTAACATTGGTAATTCAAGTACATCAAACTGAAGGTAAACACTCTTACCATCTAATTTAGCTAAGTAAACATCTACGTTACTAAATTGCTTGCTTTCGTACAATTTTTTGATGGCACTAGTAAGTTTGTCTCCCGGTAGCTTTATGACTTGACCGTTTCTTAAACCTGTAAAGACTTTTACCGTTTCTTCACTGAATTTTTTTAAACCTGTAACAGTTATGCCGCCCAAAATATATTCTTTTCCTTTTTCAAAAGAAATATTTTTGTTGATAGTAACTGAGTCTTTTTTTATTTGTGCTGTAGCACTAAAATTAAAAAAAAGTGCAATAAGCACTAGTGTTGCAGAAAATAATTTCATAGAAACTTTATTCTGTAAGTTGTTCGCTTGTTTTTCCAAATCGTCTTTCTCTATTCTGGTACTCTATGACTGCATCATAGAAATGTTCTTGTCTAAAATCTGGCCAAAGTATATCTGTAAAATATAATTCAGCGTACGCCATTTGCCATAATAAGAAATTACTAATGCGTTGTTCTCCACTAGTTCTTATCATTAAATCAACGTTGGGCAAATTAAACGTATATAAATGGTTATTTATAGTATTTTCATCAATTTTTTCTAAATCAAGCTCTTTATTAACAACTTTTTTAGATATTTTTTTGATTGCGTTAACAATTTCTTCTCTAGAACCATAGCTTAAGGCAAAACTTAAAGTAATTTCAGTGTTGGCTTTTGTTTGAAAAATAACATCGTTTAAAACGTTTTGTGCTTTTTTTGGAAGACTTTCTATATCTCCAATAGCATTTACTTTTACGCCATTTTTTTGAAAATCAGGAAGTTCTTTTTTAAGAGAGTTTATTAATAGCCTCATTAAGGCATCTACTTCTAACTTAGGTCTGTTCCAGTTTTCTGTAGAAAAAGCATATAAGGTAATCGCTTCTATGTTTATTTGAGATGCTGCTTTTACAGATTCCCTAACTGCTGTTAAGGCATTTCTATGACCAAAAACTCTACTCATTCCCTTACCTTTTGCCCAACGCCCGTTTCCATCCATAATAATGGCAACGTGTTTTGGAACCCTTTGTAAATCAATATGTAGTTTTTTATCCATATATTAAAATCCGTTTGTGTAACAAGCTGGTCTTCCAAATGTGTAAATTAAAGAAAAACCGGTAAACATGTACCAATCATTACCTGTGCCTCCAAAATTAAGTTCGTCAATTTTATCAGTATTATAATCTAAATCATCTTCAAAAGTATATCTAAATTTAGCTTCTAAAGAAAATGCTAAAGGACCTACTAATTTTGATTTAATCCCAACACCAAAGGGAATTGAAATTGCGTTTTTATAATCGAATTGATATTGGTTAGGTTGTGGCTTTGAAATAATGTATTTATAATTAATACCTGCCAATTCTAACAAAATATAAGGAGTCCAAGTTTTGTCATCAGATGATATATCATACTCATAAAAATTATACTCCAAACCTACTGCCAATTCGTTTATTGTATTAGAAAAATTCATTCCTCTATCTCTTCTAAAATCTGTATCTGCTTCTAAATCATTCCCTTTGATAGGTATATAACTATACGTTGCTCTTAGCGCAATTCTAGGATTCAAGTTAAATTTAACAAAAGCAGCACCTGCAATTTTATTAGGATATATGTAGTGCGTGCGTCCGATGTCTCCAACATAATTAGAACCCCCAATAAAGATTCCTGCTTCATACATTTGTCCTAATGAAATGCTAGAAATACTTATAAAAATGATTAATAATACACTTTTTCTCATCCTAAAAAAATAGCTAGCAAATATAGGCCTTTCAATTTGCTTTATAAAGTTAATATTCAGTCTTTTTTGAATAACTACTATTTTTGATATTTATTGCGAAAAGGTTGTTAAAGGTTGGTTTCGTTTCTAGTGTCTTCTCCCCACAATAATTTACTTCGTAAAGTTTGTAAAAAGGATTGATCATTTGGGATGATACTTTTAATTGTAAAAGGTGCTTTTTGCACAAAAACTTCAGTATTTTTTGGTACAGAAGAAATTCGAGAATCTAACGAAATTAAAAAATCTTTTTCTCTAGAATCTATGGTTAGTTGAATGTTTGTTTCGTCAGAAATCACCATAGACCTTGCGCTTAAATTATGAGGTGCAATCGGTGTAATCACTAGGCTTTTAGAATCTGGTGAAATTACGGGGCCACTGCAGCTTAAAGAGTAGCCTGTAGATCCTGTGGGTGTTGCTATAATTAAACCATCTGCCCAATAATTAGTTAAATACTCTTTATTTAAACTAGTTCTTACACCAATTACAGAAGTGGTGTTTTTTCTAGCAATTGTAACTTCGTTTAACGCAAAGTTTAACTCTGAAAACTCTTCTAATTTTGGTGTTGTTTTTATGGAAAGCAACGTTCGTTCTTGAATTGTAAATTCACCTTTTAAAATGAGTTCTACACTTTTTTTTATGTTTTTTTTGTTGATCGTAGCCAAGAAACCCAATCTACCTGTATTAATACCTAAAATAGGAATTCCTAAATCTCTAATGTAGGTGACTGCTCTTAAAATTGTGCCGTCTCCACCTAGTGTAAATAAAGTATCAAAAGAAGCGTTTAGATCAGAAAAATGGGAAAACGTTGGATATTTTTTACTTAAAATATTCCCTTCACTTAAAAGGTCATAAAATTTCTTTTCTATAAAACAGACAATATTATTTTCTTGGAGGACACTCAATAGAACTTGAATTTCTTTCTCTGCAGAAATTGAATAAGATTGACCGTAAATTGCTACTTTCTTCATTTTTTTAATTCATTATCTTAAAAGACATACACGCAAACTTAATTTTATAAGACCACTATAGATGGTTACATTTCTAGATATTTTTGTAAATATTCTGATCTATATTTTAAGTCCTCTAAATATTTGTCATTTTCATGTGAAGAGATAATTTTGTAATCATATCTTCTAAAAGTATGCATCATTTCATTAATCTCATCTGAAATTACTTTTAAGGTAAGTTGTACGAAACCATCATGTTTCTCAGAGATATAAAGGCCTAATAATTTACCTCCATTTGCTTCTATAATCTGAGTTGCTTCACTCATAGAATAATCATTCTCTAATTTTTCAACGATTAAAACTTTACTCTCTTCAAGCATAAAAGGACTTGTGGAAAAAGCGTCTAGAACGTCACACAAATCATAATAACCGATGTAATTTTTATCAGTATTTAGAACAGGAACTATATTGGTGTTATTGTCTGCGAAAATTTTTAACAACTCTAGAGTAGTCGCTTTTTCGTCAGTAAAAAAAGAATTTAATAAATGAGTGTGGCTCTGCAAAAGATCTACTTTGTTTTCAATTGTTTGCATATCATCTTCTGCAAAAGAGCCCAATAATTTATTTCCTTCTACTAAAGGAAAATGTGTTATTGGAAAGCTTTTAAATAATTTCCTAGCACTTTTAACGCTGTCTTGCAAACGAAATGCTTTAATATCTTTTAATATGTAATCGTTCATGTTCATTCTTTACGAATATAGGATAAAATGATTTAATGAGTTATATTTGTGGCCTAATTTTATACAATGACAAAGTTAAGCGTAAATATTAATAAAATTGCAACTTTACGTAATTCTAGAGGTGGTAATGTGCCTAATTTATTAAAAGTTGCTACCGATATTGAGGCCTTTGGTGCTGAAGGGATTACCATTCATCCAAGACCAGATGAGCGTCATATTCGATATCAAGATGCAAGAGATTTAAAGAATGTTGTTACTACAGAATACAACATAGAAGGAAATCCTGTTCAATCTTTTATGGATTTGGTTCTAGAAGTAAAGCCAACACAAGTTACTTTAGTTCCAGACTCTATAAATGCTGTTACTTCTAATGCTGGTTGGGATACGATTACGCATCAAAATTTTTTACAAGAAGTTATTGCTGAGTTTCAAAAAAACGGAATTAGAACTTCTATTTTTATTGATACGGATTTAAAGTTGATCGAAGCTGCTGCAAAAATAGGTACAGATAGAATAGAATTATATACTGAAGAATTTGCAACCCAATTTGATTTAGGAAATAAAAATGCTATAAAACCATACACAGAGGCTGCAATTTTAGCCAATAAATTGGGATTAGGTATCAACGCGGGTCATGATTTGAGTTTAGAAAATATCAAGTTTTTTAAAGAGAACATTCCTAATTTAGCTGAAGTTTCTATTGGCCATGCTTTAATTACTGAAAGTTTATATTTAGGCTTAGAAAATGTGGTGAGTATGTATTTGCATAGGTTGAAGTAATTTTTTTAAAGGTGCAAAGGTTCAATATTTATCTTTTTGAGATAAATATTGAACCTTTGCTAATTCCTGTTTTTTCTCTGTGAAACTTTCTGTTATAACTAAATAATAAAAATGTCAAAAAACCTAATATTACACTCAACGATAAAAGGAAAAGGAGCGCCGTTATTAATTTTACACGGCTATTTTGGAATGAGTGATAATTGGAAATCATTAGGAAATCAATTTTCTGAAAAGTATCAAGTTCATTTAATAGACCAAAGAAATCATGGAAGAAGTTTTCATGCAGATGCTTTTAGTTATGAAGTTTTAGTGGATGATTTGTATCAATATATACAACATCATCAGTTAGAAGGTATCTATTTAATTGGGCATTCTATGGGCGGAAAAACGGCAATGTTGTTTGCTATAACCTATCCTGAATTAGTTGATAAATTAATTATTGTAGATATTTCACCGAAAGAATATCAACCTCATCACACTGAAATTTTAGCAGGTTTAAATGCTGTTGATTTTTCAATACACAACTCTCGAAAATTGGTGGATGAGCAACTGTCTTCTTATATTCCAGAAGTTGGAGTACGTCAGTTTTTGTTGAAGAATGTCTATTGGAAAGAAAAAGGACAATTAGATTATCGATTCAATTTAAAATCCTTGACAGAGAAAAATTCAGAAGTTGGAAAACCTTTACCTGTAAATTCAATCTTCAGAAAACCAACTTTGTTTCTAAAAGGTGAAAAATCGGGCTATATTATGTTATCAGAGCATCCTATTATTGATGTGCATTTTCCTGATAATAAAATTATTGAATTTGCAAAAGCGGGTCATTGGTTACATGCAGAAAATCCAAAGCAATTTTATGAAGAAGTTTGTGAATTTTTTTAAGATTGGCTAAGGTGATTTCTATGGTTAGTTGCGTTGGCTAGCAATTTATTATATACTTTGTTTCCACGTATTTTTATTTATTTCATAGTAAATACATTTTTCGTGTTCTGGATATTCTTTTAATTTTGGATGATTAAATTCTCCTCTTTTCTCCATTCCAATTTTTTTCATAATATTTTCCGACTTGGTGTTATTTTTTGTAAAAATTGATATAATTTTTTCTAAATTCAGTTCGTTGAATCCAAAATCAAGACATCTTTTTGCTCCTTCGGTTGCATATCCATTTCCCCAGCTACTTTTTTTTAACCGCCATCCAATATCTGTAGCAGGAGTAAAATTCGTTTTATAAACTTGATAAGCTAAACCAATGAATCCAATTAATTCTCCTGTTTTTAAAATTTCTGTTGCAAAATAAGTATAGCCATATTTTTCATAATGGTTTTGAAGGCGTTCAATAAATTCAGCCGTTTCATTTTCCTTTAGAGGTATAGGGAAATGTTTCATAACGTCTAAATCAGCGTTTATTTTTGAGAATTCAGGTAAGTCTTTTTCAGTCCAATTCCGAAATCCAAGTCTTTCTGATTTAAATAGGTAATCTTTTTTCAACTTATAAGTATTTTTCTCAAATGCGTTTCAATTTCACACTAATATCATTTCGTTTTAACGACTTATGGTACAATTTAGCGAAGTTATATTTTAAAAAGTTTAGAAACAAACTAAATTATTTCAGAAACTATATCTTTGAGTTTTTAAATTATTTCAATTTTTTAATTAATTAACAATGAACATAGAAAACGCACAACAGCAAGTAGATGATTGGATTAAAGCTCATGGAGTTCGTTATTTTAACGAGTTGACTAATATGGCGCAATTAACGGAAGAAGTTGGTGAAGTTGCACGTATTATTGCAAGACGCTATGGAGAGCAAAGTGAAAAAGAATCTGATAAAAACAAAGATTTAGGAGAAGAATTAGCAGACGTACTATTTGTAGTTTTGTGTTTGGCAAACCAAACAGGCATTGATTTACAAGATGCTTTTGAAAAGAAATTAGAGATTAAAACAAAACGCGATCATGATCGTCATCATAACAATCAAAAATTAAAATAATGAGTTTTATAGAGAAAATTAAAAATCCAATTTTTTGGTCTAACTTTTTTAAAGTTGTGATTCCTTTTTTTATAGTAGTTACTTTATTTTCCTTGTTTATGAATAGTTGGAAAGAAATTTTTGCAGGTGATTTTACAACAGTTTCTGAAACTAATTTTGGAGATGAAAAATGGAAAAGCTTTTGGGGAATAAAACTATTTATAAGTACTCTCTATGGTTTATATATTACCAATAAAAATATGAAGTAATAAAAAACAGCGACTTAAAAGTCGCTGTTTTTAGTTTTTCTAATATTTATTTAATCCAACTGAATCAAATCAATATTACTTTCTTTTACTTTTTGATTGAGCTCTTTTACGCCAGCATCAAACAACGAATACAAGTTTTTTAATTCAAGATCTATATCCTTCACTATATCCTTTTTAAAATCGATTGCTTGCTGCGTAGGTGCATAGTTTCCAATTCTTGTTAAAGAATTTAAATGCGCTAACTTGTTATTTAATCGGATAGGGAAATTCAAAGGATCTTGTCTACTTTTAGATTTTGTTTGATATAACGTTTCTTCAATTTTCGTCATATCTTTTAACAAAGCATCTGCAAATTCTATCAACGCTTTGTGTGTTTCTGTATCTTTAATAACTTCCTTTAAAACACCAACTTGACCTCTAATTTTTTGTACATTTTTTAAAGCTTTATGAATCTCTGTCATTTTTTTATTGATGTCGTTTATAAAATCAAACTGAGCTTTCATTTCACTTTCTGTAACTTCAGAAACAGGATTTCTTAAAATATTAAAAAGTTGTGTTTCTTTTGTGTCATTCAATGCCAACTCAACTTTATAGTTGCCTGGTAAAGCCATTGGTCCATTTAATGAAGCCCACCACAAAATCATATCTTTTACAGATTCTGCTCCTGGATGCATCATATCCCAATTAAAAATATTGTTTCCA
>LAQA01000037.1:1847-5390 GCA_000981625.1 Flavobacteriaceae bacterium ASP10-09a | reverse complement strand
ATTCCCACCAGATAAATTATAAGCATCTTTAGGTTTGTATAAAACCATCTCTTTTTTTAAAGTTGATGCGTTTAGCTGATGCAAAGGAGTTAGGTCGTCAATAATCCAAAGAGAACGTCCTTGCGTTGCGGCAATTAAATTATCATCTTTAATCGCTAAATCTGTGATAGGAACTATTGGTAAATTTTGTTTGAATGATTGCCAGTTTTTTCCGTCATCAAAAGAAATGTACATACCTCTTTCTGTACCAGCATATAACAACCCTTTTCTTTTTGGATCAGCTCTTAAAGCTCTTGTAAAATCTTCATCTGCAATTCCGTTTGTGATTTGTTTCCAAGATTTCCCATAGTTTTCTGTCTTGTATATGTATGGTTTGTAGTCTCCAGATTTATATTTTGTTCCTACAACGTATGCACCACCTTTTGTAAAAGGATCAACTTCAATGCAATTGATCATCATCCATTCAGGCATTTTCTTAGGAGTAATATTATCCCAAGTTGCCCCATTATTTTTACTGATATGCACTAAGCCATCATCAGAGCCCGTCCAGATTAAACCCGCTTCAAAAGCAGATTCTGTAGCGGCAAAAATAGTTCCGTAATATTCAACTCCGGTATTGTCTTGCGTAATTGGTCCACCAGAAGAACCTAAGGTTTTTGGATCATTTCTTGTTAAATCTGGACTGATTACTTTCCAAGATTGACCTTCATTTTCTGTTACATGCAAATGATTAGAAGCTGCATATAATTTCTTTTTGTTATTTGGTGAAAAGAAGACTGGAAAATTCCATTGAAAACGATATTTAAAATCTTCAGCTCCATGTCCCATTGGATCATCTGGCCAAACATTGACAGCTCTCGTTTCTCCTGTTTTATGATTTTGTCTAGATAGAAAACCACCATAACTTCCACCATACACAATATCATCATTTAAAGGATCTACGGCAATATGCGCACTTTCACCACCAGCAGTAGATGTCCAATCAGCTTCTTTAATAAACATTCCTGAAGTTCTGTGAGGAATTCTTACCGTAGAATTATCTTGTTGTGCTGCTAAAATTCGATACGGAAAATGATTATCTGTAGTAACTCTGTAAAACTGTGAAGTTGGCTGATTCATATAGGTACTCCAATTTTCACCAGCGTCAAAAGAAACTTGTGCCCCACCATCATCACCAATAATCATTCTTTGGTTGTCTTCGGGAGCAATCCATAAATCATGATGATCTCCATGAGGAGCATTATAAGTTTTATAGCTTTTTCCACCATCTGTAGATTTATGATAACGTACATTTAATACATATAAAATATCTTCATCTTGTGTGTCTGCATAAATACGTGTGTAATACCAAGCTCTTTGACGTAACTTACGTTCTGAATTGATTAATTTCCAAGTTTTACCAGCATCCGTAGATTTATAAATTCCACCTTTTTCATTTTCTATTAAAGCCCAAACAATATCAGAATTTACAGGCGAAACAGTAACGCCGCTAATTCCCCAGATTCCTTTTGGTAATCCTTTGTGTTCAGAAATATTGTTCCAAGTTTCTCCGCCATCAGTACTTTTGTACATCGCAGAGCCTTTACCTCCAGAAGATAAACTATAAGGAGTTCTTCTTACATCCCAAGTTGTGGCATATAAAATTCTTGGATTATTTGGATCAATTATTAAATCAACAGCACCAGAATTTTCATCAGAAAACAAAACACGTTTCCAGTTTTCTCCGCCATCGATAGATTTGTATACGCCTCTTTCTTGAGTGGGTTTGTACAAATCACCTAAAACTGCCGCAAAAACAATATCAGCATTTTTTGGATGAATTCTCATTCTAGGAATATGTCTTGAGTTTTTTAAACCCATATGATTCCAGGTTTTACCTGCATTTTCAGATTTCCAGATTCCATCTCCAGAAGAAACATTTCCACGAACTGTTTTTTCCCCCATTCCAACATATATTACATTATTGTCAGATTCTGAAACAGCAACAGCCCCTACTGAGCCACCAAAAAATCCATCAGAAATATTCTGCCAAGTATTACCTGCGTCATTTGTTTTCCATACTCCACCACCAGTGGAGCCCATATAAAATAAGTTTGCTTTACCAGAAACACCAGTTACAGCAGCACTTCTTCCTCCTCTAAAAGGGCCAATATTTCGCCATTCTACAGCACTAAAATATTCTTCAGAAAATTTGGTAGAATTATTTTGTGCATTAACTTTGGCATTCGATAAAAAAAATAGGCCAATTGCTAGATATATATATTTTTTCATAAGTGATTCGTTTTATTTTTAAGAAAGTTAAAAATAAGAAATTTTAATTTGTTCACAGACTTACAGGATGGATATACTACTAAATGCTTTAAGGGATAAAAAAATAAATGAGAAAATCACTATCTCTGGTTCTAAAAGTGAATCTAATAGGTTGTTGATCCTTCAAAAATTATTTCCACAGATTTTAATTGAAAATTTATCAGATTCTGATGATTCTGTTCATTTGCAACATGCACTTTCTACTAAAGATAAAAGCGTAGATATTGGCCATGCAGGAACTGCAATGCGTTTTTTAACATCCTATTTTGCTATCAATGAAGGGAGAGAAACAATCTTAACAGGCTCTGATAGAATGCAAAATAGACCTATAGAAATTTTAGTAAATGCCTTAAATAATTTAGGTACAACGATTTCTTATGAAGATAAAGTTGGTTATCCACCAATAAGAATTAAAGGAACCAAAATCACAAAAGATAAAGTTCAAATAAACGGAAATGTAAGTAGTCAGTATATTTCTTCATTGTTATTAATTGCTTCAAAATTAGAAAATGGTTTAGAAATTGAACTTTTAGGTGATATTACTTCTATTCCTTATATAAATATGACCTTGAGTTTGTTAACTCAATTAGGAATTGAAAACAAATTTGAAGGTAGTTTTATAAAGGTTTTTCCAAAGAAAGAAATCGAGAAACAAACTGTTGTTGTAGAATCTGACTGGAGTTCTGCAAGTTATTTTTATTCGATAATTGCATTGTCGGATATTGGTTCAGAAATTACGTTATCAGCTTATAAAAAAGAAAGTTTACAAGGAGATTCTTGTTTGGCAGAAATTTATCAACATTTTGGAGTAGAAACTGTTTTTGGTGAGAATTTTATCACACTAAGAAAAGAAAAAGAAAGTAATAAAAAAAGCTTAGAAATAGATTTAAAAAATGCGCCAGATATTGCACAAACTATTGCTGTAACTTGTTTTGCTGAAAGTGTAGCGTGTAGTTTATCGGGTTTACATACTTTAAAAATTAAAGAGACGGATAGACTGATTGCTTTACAGGATGAACTAACTAATTTAGGAGCGACTATTTCTGTGACAGATACTAGTTTACATTTAGAGAAATCATTAGAAATCAATAAAAACATTGCTATTAAAACATACAAAGATCATAGAATGGCTATGGCTTTTGCACCTTTGGCATTGTTGGTTCCAATCAAAATATTAAATGCTGAGGTTGTTACAAAATCATACCAAAAATTCTGGGATGATATGCAGCAAAT
>LAQA01000037.1:0-1816 GCA_000981625.1 Flavobacteriaceae bacterium ASP10-09a | reverse complement strand
CGCCTATTCCGATATCGTATATTTGCCGTTTTTATAGCTAAATACACATATGAAATTATCACACTTTGAATTTGACCTGCCAGAAGAATTATTAGCAATACATCCTGCAGAACATAGAGACGAATCTCGTTTAATGGTTTTAAATAGAAAAGACCAAACTATAGAACATAAAACGTTTAAGGATGTTATAAGTTACTTTGAAGAAGGTGATGTTATGATGTTAAATAATACCAAGGTTTTTCCTGCCAGAATGTTTGGAAACAAAGAAAAAACAGGTGCTAGAATTGAAGTTTTCTTATTAAGAGAACTAAATGCGGAGAACAGATTATGGGATGTTTTAGTAGATCCTGCAAGAAAAATCAGAATCGGAAACAAATTATTTTTTGGTGAAGATGACAGTTTAGTTGCAGAAGTTATAGATAATACAACTTCTAGAGGAAGGACTTTACGTTTCTTATTTGATGGAAGTTATGAAGCTTTTAGAGAAAAATTATTGGAATTAGGAGAAACTCCTTTACCAAAAGCGATCAAAAGAGAAGTGGAAGCTTCTGATAAAGATCGTTACCAAACTATTTATGCAAAGCATGAAGGCGCAGTTGCAGCTCCATCAGCAGGTTTGCATTTTTCTAAACACTTATTAAAACGTTTAGAAATTAAAGGAGTTGATTTTGCTGAAATGACCTTGCATGTTGGATTAGGAACTTTTAGTCCTGTCGAAGTAGAAGATTTATCTAAGCATAAAATGGACTCTGAACAGATTGTTATTTCTGCTGCTACTGCAGATAAAATTAATCAAGCGAAAATTGATAAAAGAAGAATTTGTGCAGTAGGTACAACTGTAATGAGAACTATAGAATCTTCGGTTTCATCGAAACAAGAGTTAAATGCTTTTGAAGGTTGGACGAATAAGTTTATTTTTCCTCCTTTTGAGTTCAGTATTGCAAATGCAATGATTACAAATTTACATCAACCAAAATCTACGCTAATGATGCAGGCTGCTGCTTTTGCTGGGTATGATTTTTTAATGGAAGCATATAAAGTAGCGATCAAAGAGAAATATAAATTCTCTACTTATGGAGACGCGATGTTAATAATATAATTCAATTTTTTTATTGAAAACTAAAAACCTCACAAGTTTCTTGTGAGGTTTTGTATTTTTGCACAATATGGAAGTAAAGAAGAAAGACATACGAGCCTTAACTAAAGACGAATTAAGATTTTTCTTTGTTGAAAATAACGAACAAGCCTTTCGTGGAAATCAGGTTTATGAATGGCTTTGGAGTAAGTCTTTGCATACTTTTGATGCTATGACTAATATTTCGAAAGAAACGAGAGAAATGTTAGAAGCTAACTTTGTGATTAATCACATAAAGGTAGATTCCATGCAAAAAAGTAATGATGGAACGATTAAAAACGGGATAAGATTACATGATGGTTTAATCGTTGAATCTGTTTTAATACCAACAGATAAAAGAACAACGGCTTGTGTTTCTAGTCAAGTTGGTTGTAGTTTAGATTGTAAATTCTGTGCAACTTCACGCTTAAAAAGGATGCGGAATCTAAATCCTGATGAAATTTATGACCAAGTTGTAATTATCGATAAACAAAGTAGATTATATTTCAATCATAAATTGTCAAATATTGTTTTTATGGGGATGGGAGAACCCTTAATGAATTACAAAAACATGATGAAATCGATAGAAATGATAACATCTCCTGAAGGATTAGGAATGTCATCAAAGAGAATAACAGTTTCTACTTCTGGAGTGCCAAAAATGATAAAAAAGATGGCAGATGAAGATGTTAAATTTAATTT
>LAQA01000005.1:35804-37917 GCA_000981625.1 Flavobacteriaceae bacterium ASP10-09a | reverse complement strand
GATAAAACGCATTTAGAAGAAGCCTATCAATCTGCGTGGAACAGTATCTAAGTAATTAAGTAAATAAAAAAACAATAAAACAGCAAGAAGATGAACAATTTTGAATTTAAAAATCCAACCAAAATCATTTTTGGAAAAGATGCTATTGAAAAATTAGAAAATGAAATACCAAAAGATGCAAAAGTATTACTGTTATATGGAGGTGGAAGTATCAAGAAAAACGGAATTTATGAGCAGGTAAAAAAAGGACTTACTAATTATGATATTGTTGAGTTTGGAGGAATTCCTGCAAATCCAGAATATGCAGTTTTAGTAGATGCTTTAAAAGTAATAAAAGAAGAAAAGGTTACCTATTTGTTAGCTGTTGGTGGTGGCTCTGTAATTGATGGTACAAAATTTTTATCTTCAGCCGCAGTATATGAAGGGGAAACTCCTTGGGATATTTTATCAAAAAATATTAGAACAGAAAAGGGAATGCCTTTTGGAACTGTTTTAACATTGCCTGCAACAGGTTCTGAGATGAATTCTGGTGCTGTTATTACACGAAAAGAAACCAAAGAAAAACTAGCAATGGGTGGCCCAGGTTTATTTCCTGAATTCTCAATATTAGATCCACAGGTAATTACCTCTATCCCAAAACGTCAATTAGCAAACGGTCTAACAGATGCTTTTACACACGTTTTAGAGCAATATCTGACGTATCCTAATGATGCTGTTTTACAAGATCGTTTTGCTGAGGGTATATTACAAACTATTATTGAAGTTACACCTAAAATATTAAAAGACCCTACAGATTATAAAGCGGCTTCTAATTTTATGTGGAGCTGTACCATGGCGTTAAACGGCTTAATTCAGAAAGGAGTACCAACAGATTGGGCCATTCACGCAATGGGACATGAGTTAACAGCTATATTTGGTATTGATCATGCACGTACTCTAGCAATTGTTGCGCCAAGCCATTACAAGTTTAACTTTGAAACTAAAAAAGAGAAATTAGCGCAATATGGAGAACGTGTATGGAATCTTCGGGAGGGAAATACCAATGATAAAGCACATGCCGCAATTGAAAAAACAGTCGCTTTTTTCCATGAATTAGGAATTGACACAAAGTTGTCTGATTACACCAAGGATTATGAAGGAACTGCAGAAAAAATTGCGCAGCGTTTTACAGACCGTGGATGGCTAGGTTTAGGAGAGCATCAATCATTATCACCAGAAAAAGTTGAAGAAATTTTAAAAATGTCTTATTAAATAAATGAAAATAACAAAAATAATAGCTTTAACACTCACAATTATTACAGCGTCAAATTGTAAAAACAACAAAACAGAAGTAGCTTCTAAAAAACATTTAGAAGAAAAATCAACAATTAAAAAAGATAAAAAAATGAACATATTATTCGTATTAACATCGCACAACCAATTAGGAGATACAGGAAATAAAACAGGATTTTGGGTAGAAGAGTTTGCGAACCCATATTACACATTACTAGATAAAGGAGCTGCCGTTACACTTGCTACTCCAAAAGGAGGTGCTGCACCAATAGATCCAAGCAGTGCTTCACCAGATGCCGCAACAGAAGCAACAGCACGTTTCGATAAAGATGCAACGGCACAAGGACTAATTGCGAATACAAAGGTATTGGCAGACATTAATCCAGATGATTTTGATGCTGTATTTTATCCAGGAGGTCACGGTCCATTATGGGATTTAGCAAACGATGCAACTTCAATTGCTTTAATTGAAAAATTTAATAGTCAAGAAAAGCCAATTGCTTTTGTATGTCACGCTCCTGCAGCTTTAAAAGATGTGAAAAATGCAGATGGTACACCTTTAGTAAAAGGTAAAAAAGTAACTGGTTTTACAAATACTGAGGAAGCTGCAGTGCAATTAACAGATATTGTTCCTTTTTTAGTGGAAGATATGTTAATTAAAAATGGCGGAATCTATTCTAAAAAAGAAGATTGGGCTGCGTATGCCATACAAGATGGAAATTTAATTACGGGTCAAAATCCAGCATCGTCTGAATTAGTTGCTGAAAAAATACTAGAAAGTATCAAATAATTCAAACTAGTACCTATTTAAAAAGGGTTGTCTATAAAGACAACCCTTTTT
>LAQA01000005.1:34369-35738 GCA_000981625.1 Flavobacteriaceae bacterium ASP10-09a | reverse complement strand
CTTTGCCTAGAGCACGCAGCATCCTTGTGTGATCTACAATAGCCTGAAACATGGATTTTTTAACATGATACGGCATTCCGTATTCTTGTGCAGTCTCTGATACAATTTTTGTTAGTTTTTTATAATGTACGTGGCAAACATCTGGCAGTAAATGATGTTCTACTTGATAATTCAAGCCTCCTATAAGCCAAAATAATAAACGGCTATTTGGAGAAAAGTTGCTCGTGGTTGCCAATTGATGTTCATACCAATTATGACTTATGAAACCTTTTTCATTAGGAAGTGGAAACTCCGTATTAGGCATTATATGTGCTATCTGAAAGACAATGCTTACCAAAGTGCCTGTTACAAAGTGCATGCAAAAAAACGCCAACAATATAATACTCCAAGAAAATGGAAGCATGATCATAGGAAGCACAAGTGCATACGAATAATAAAAAATTTTCCATGCAACCATGCTCGTAAGTTCTTTTTTATATTCCTGATTTTGATTTAAAAGTCCCATATTTTTGAAACGTTTTAAACGGACAAAATCTTTTGAAGTAATCCAAGATATTGTGGATAAGCCATAAAAAAACCAAATATAAATATGTTGAAACTGGTGTACCCAATAATGTTTAGCATGTGGAGAGAACCTCAGGAAAAAAGGTGCATTCAAATCATCGTCTGCATCCTCTATATTTGTATATGTATGGTGTAAAACATTGTGCTGTATTTTCCAAACCACTGCATTTCCTCCAATGAGGTTGAATGAATAGCCTAAAAGTGTGTTGATTTTCTTGTTTTTTGAATACGACCCGTGAATTGCGTCATGCATAACGCCCATGCCTATTCCTGCCATTCCCAATCCACTCAGAATATACAAAAGAAAAAGCATCCAAACAGCAGTAACCATACCAGATGCAAGCAGTATTAATGGCGTAAAAAACAAAGACAACATAACTATTGTTTTTACCACCATGGTTTTATTGGCATTTCGACCTTTATTATGAGTTTTAAAATAGGTGTTTACTCTATTTCTTAACGTTTTTGAAAAGTCTGCATTTTTTTCTCTGGAAAATTTTGGATTTTCGATAATGGTCTTATTTTTTTATTTGATTTTTATTATGTCTGAAAAATGTTTCTATAGTGAAACAAAACACTTTTTTATTGTTCGAACCTGTACTCTTTTATTAAAGCTTTTGAAACATTCCAAGGTTCATAACGAGATTAGCTATTCACAAACTAGAAAACAAAAAAATCCTAAAAAAAGCGCATTCTTAAACTTTAACCTTACAAAGGTAGGTTAATTTATAATTGTTTTTTTATATTCAACAATTGATTTAACTAATTATGGAAGCTTTTGCCTTATTAACTGCCTCATTTTTAA
>LAQA01000005.1:33397-34303 GCA_000981625.1 Flavobacteriaceae bacterium ASP10-09a | reverse complement strand
CCAATTAGAGATCTTATTCAATTCAGATCAATCTTTAAGTGTAAAAAAAATAGCGCTACCTAATTGATTTATGCTATTTAAAATAAGTTTAAGTACGTGGTTATTGTGTACTTATCTTTCCCAAAATTGCTGGATTTAAATCAAAAATTTTATTTTAAGGACCTATTAAAAAAATACAATTCTTTTTCTAATTCCAAGATGCTGTAAAAAACTATATTCGCGCCATGTGGATATATTTAGGCTTATTAGCGGCCCTTTTTTTGGGATTACACAATTTGTGTAAGAAACATGCGGTGCAAGGAAATGAAGTTTTCCCTGTGCTTTTAGGTACAATTACTGTCGGTTTTTTACTACTATTGCCCTTCTTTATAGGATCTCTTTATTTCCCTGAGTTCCTTAAAAAAATAGACTTTTATATTACTCCCATTCCTTGGGAGACGCATGGTTTTATTTTTATAAAATCCATGATAATGGCGGCATCATGGATTTTAGCATATCAAGCTTTAAAGCACTTACCAATTACTATTGTTGCCCCAATTCGTTCTGCTGGACCATTTTTTACATTTATTGGTGCGATCTTGATTTACAAAGAGCAACCAAATTTTTTACAATGGATTGGTTTTTTTCTAATTATTTCATCAGTACTATTGTACTCTAGAGTAGGAAAAAAAGAAGGGATTATTTTTAAACGAAATAAATGGATATTTGCTATTATCGGTGCAACATTTTTAGGCGCCTCAAGTGGTTTGTATGACAAGTTCTTGATTCAGAATTTATCCCTAAATCCGCAGACTTTATTGTTTTGGTTTTGTTGGTACACAGTCCTAATTTTAATAGGTGTTTTAGCAATTACTTGGTTTCCAAACGCTGAAAAACGAAAAGCTTTTAAATTTCGTTGGACGATTA
>LAQA01000005.1:32378-33306 GCA_000981625.1 Flavobacteriaceae bacterium ASP10-09a | reverse complement strand
GTTATTGGAGGACTGCTATTTAAAGAAAAAAATAAGCGCAAAAAATTAGTTCCATTAGCAGGAATTATGATTGGAGTCTTTCTAATTTTATATGCATCCACTTCTTAAAATACATGGGGTATTACTTCGCTTTATTTTAGTTGATTTCACAAAATTAGTTAATACTTTCATTTTCAATAAACATACTTCCTCTCTCCTATCATTGCTTCGCATTAAGAGCCGTATCTTCGTACTTTAATTATATTTGAATATCATTTGGAACAAATAAAGGCATATATAGATCAAATAGCAACCATCTCTAAATTAGATTGGGATTTTTTCAAATCTAAATTACAGCGTCGCACTATTCCTAAGAAAACCATTTTTTTAAAAGTCAATGAAATAGAAAATAATATTTCATTTATTGAATCTGGCGTAGTACGCTTATTTATTCCTAAAGAAAATCCTGATAAAGAAACTACCTTTGGATTTAGTTTTAAAAATCAATTCGTAAGTGCGTATGATTCCTTTTTAACACAAACGCCTTCTTTATATCAATTACAAGCACTTACAGAAACTAATATATTAAGCATTTCACATAAAGATTTACAAGAAGTATATAAAACCACCCAAATTGGCAATTTAATTGGTCGATTAACGGCAGAAGGTCTTTTTTTAATCAAATCTAAACGAGAACAAAACTTATTAAACCTTTCTGCAGAAGAAAGGTATTTAAATTTATTTAAAGAACGCCCAGAGCTCATAAAGATAATTCCTCTAAAATACATCAGCTCCTATATTGGTGTTACGGCGCAAGCGTTAAGTAGAATAAGAAAACGTTTGTAATTTTTGTTTTATTGATGTAAGTTCATTGTTTTGTACTTCTTATCAAATTATCTTTGTAAAAAAAAATAAATGATAATAATTATATTTGTTTTAACGCTTTGGT
>LAQA01000005.1:31937-32045 GCA_000981625.1 Flavobacteriaceae bacterium ASP10-09a | reverse complement strand
TTACTTTTTATATTGCATTCTTTGCTTATTTTACAACTGAATTATGGCAATGGGCCTTACTACCTGTAGCTCTTTTAATGGCGCCCATTCATGGCGTAATTATTAATT
>LAQA01000005.1:31105-31840 GCA_000981625.1 Flavobacteriaceae bacterium ASP10-09a | reverse complement strand
TTTTGGTGTAAAATGGCATGAGGTTGATGTTACGTATTTAATTATAAAAGTTTTAGACTTCTTTGGACTTATTAAATTAAAGACAATTTCGATTAGGAAATAATCACACGAAACAGATTAAACAGTAAATGAAACTGTTTAGCTCCATCTAAAAAGTCAATTAAAAGTTCTCCTGGGTATATCTCAGGAGTTTTTTTTTAAAAAAAAATTAGCGGGTTTTCGAAGCATATAGAAGACAAATTTAATTATATAGAACATCCAATACTGGAATTGTAAAGGGGGGGTATTTTATTTCTAAACGAGTGATGAAGTGCATACTTCAATGAGTAAGTAGCTTATATATGAGCCACAAAACCAAAGAATACTAGGGCTAAAGCAGCTATTATAAAAAAACAATGTGCTCGTGAAACCGTTTGTACTTTGTATGAGATAAAATCCTTTAGTTATTGAAGTTTAAAAAAAAATAAGAGGCATCCATCTTAAGTTTAAAGACTGCAAACACCAAAAGTTTCTTCAATCTATACACTGTTATATCTTTTAAAAAAGCTTGGTAGCATCAGTATATAAACGAACAATTTTTCGAACAATGCTTGCATGGCTAATAGTCTTGAAATACTAGGATTAGTAATTTTAAAAAGAAACAGCTGTGTTCTACAAACTGATTTTTAAATATATAGTTTATAACGTTTTTCGCAATTCAAAACTTCCCCATTAAAAAATAGTAGTACACTAAAC
>LAQA01000005.1:26092-31024 GCA_000981625.1 Flavobacteriaceae bacterium ASP10-09a | reverse complement strand
TTGAAACTACCGAAGGTGAATTCGCCGCTTTTGTATTTGCTAAATAATTTGCCAATATTTTATCTACCAATTCCTCTTTTGTCAAATGGTGAAAAATAGTTTTTATTTGAGATTTAAAATCTTCAGAAACGTTACGATTTGTCTTTGTTTTAAATATTTTATTTGCCCAAATCAATCCATTATTTTCTTCAATACTTTTTGCGTCTGCTTTTTTAAAAGCTTCAAAACGAATGTCTAATGCCTTTTCAAAATCGCTAATATCTTGTGCTTCTTCTTTTTGAATAATGGTTAAAGATAAACCACTTGCTCCTGCTCTAGCCGTTCTACCACTTCTATGCACATACGCATCATACGTATCCGGTAAGTGATAATTTACAACATAAGAAAGGTCTTTTACATCAATTCCACGTGCTGCTAAATCTGTAGCTACTAAAATATCAATATGACCTTCTCTAAATTGGCCCATTATTCGATCTCTAATTCCTTGCGTTAAGCTTCCATGTATAGCTCCTGAAGAAAATTTATTGATGGCTAAGTTTTTTGCTAATTTATTAACGGCTGCTTTCGTTTTACAGAAAATAATGCCTCTTTGTCCAGATTTTGAGTTTAAAAAATGCAACAAAACCTCTAATTTTTCAATAGGATCTACAACTACATATTGATGATCAATTCCTTGATGACCTAAAGTTGCCATATTTGCTTCAATTTGAACTACATGTTTAGACATATAATTCTGAACCAATTGTTTGATGGTTCCTGGCATTGTTGCTGTAAAGAGCAAGGTTCTTCTAGCTTTTGGAATTTCTTTGATAATACTATCTAATCCTTCTTTTAAAGCAGTAACCATTTCATCTGCTTCATCTAAAATGAAGTAAGAAATATTTTTAATATTTACAGCTTCTCTTTTTACTAAGTCTGCTAAACGACCTGGAGTTGCTACAATAATATGTGTCGTTTCTTTTAAACGATCAATTTGGGGTTTTATAGGTATTCCACCGCAAATAGTAGCGATAGAAATTTTAGGACTGCGCACTGCAAAAGAAGCTAAATTACTAGAGATTTGTTGTCCCAGCTCTCTCGTAGGTGCTAAAATTATTGCTTGAATATTTGGATTTTCTACATCAATTAGTTGCAACAATGGCAAACCAAAAGCCGCTGTTTTTCCAGTTCCTGTTTTGGCTAATGCCACCACATCTTCTTTTTGATTTAAAAAAACTGGAATTACATTTTCTTGAATTTCTGTTGGAATCGCAATCTTTAAATCGGCTAAACTCTGTTGCAATTCTTTATGAATTCCTAAATCTGTAAACTGTTTTGACATGAAAATATTTTTTGCAAAGGTAACAACAGTTTTTATGGATTGTGTTTTTTATATGCAGTATTATTTGAGTTTGTTTGAGCTAAAACAAAAGAGCTACCCTGAGTTTTGAACAAAAAAAAACCCAACTATTAATAGATGGGCTTTCTTTGAAAATATTTGAATATAAAATTATATAACTTTTACGTTAACTGCATTTAATCCTTTGTTTCCTTCTTGTAAGTCAAATTCAACTTGGTCACCTTCTCTGATTTCATCTACTAATCCAGAAATGTGTACGAAATGATCTTTATCAACTCCTTCTTCTGTAATAAATCCAAATCCTTTAGACTCATTGAAAAACTTTACTGTACCTTTACTCATCTTGTTATAATTTAATTTGTAATATTGAACTACAAATATATTGACAATAAATTAAATAACAGCTATAAATTCACAAAAAATGTATTTTTTTATTTAATTAACAAAAAAGCTGATTTTTTTTAAAGAATTCTCGATACTTAAACCCCGTAGATCCTAACTTTCTTCTTCTTTAAACGAGAATTATTCAGTTTTTCTTCTAAATCAGCAGCTAAACTAGCCGGAACTGCCACAAAAGCACAATCTTGTTTCAATTCGATTTCTCCTAACTGATCTTTTGTTAACTTTCCTTGCTTTATAAATAAACCGGCAATATCGCCTTTAGATATTTTATCCTTTCTTCCTCCAGAAATAAATAGTGTTTCCCAAAACACAGGTTTTCTCTCTGCTTGTTTAGAAATATTCACTAAATCTGCATGCTTCATAAAATCTGGCAAGCGTTCTTCTTTCCATTTTAAAACATAGGCTGTACCTTTCGCAGAAACTCTCGCAGTACGACCATTTCTATGTGTAAATTCCTCAAGCTCTCTTGGTAATTCGTAATGAATAATGTATTTCATTTCTGGAACATCGATGCCTCTTGCTGCTAAATCTGTAGCAATTAAGATTTGATTGGTACCGTTTCTAAACTTTATCAAAGAACGCTCTCTGTCTTTTTGTTCCATTCCGCCACTAAAACAACCGTGTTTAATGTTCTTAGTTTCTAAAAAAGCACTTACATTCTGAATACTATCTTTTAAATTACAGAAAATAATTCCTTGCTGATTTCCTAAAAAATTTAATAAGTGTAATAATGTGTTCAGCTTATTTTTAGCAGGAGACAATACTGTTTTAATCACTAATTTAGAAGTTGTTGCCTTCAAATAGTTAACCGTATTTGGTTTATCTAATCTTACAAATTCCGGGATTTCAACGCCGTGAGTCGCAGAGGTTAATATTCTTTTATTTACCGCTATGAGTTGATTGATAACACCTCTCATTTCATATTCGAAACCAACCTCCAATGATTTATCAAACTCGTCTAAAATTAACGTTTTAATATGATCTGTAGAAAAGCGTTCGTTCGCAAAATGATCAGAAATTCTTCCAGGAGTTCCAATTAAAATTGCTGGTACATGTTTCAATTCAATTTTATCTTTAGACATCGGTCTACCGCCGTATACCGCATTTACTTTATATCCCGAACCCATAGAACGAATTACTTGTTCTATCTGAATGGCCAATTCTCTTGAAGGCACTAATATTAATGCTTGTATTTGTTCAATATTTGGATCTAAGAACTCTAGCAAAGGCAAAGCGAATGCTAGTGTTTTACCCGTTCCTGTTGGAGATAATAGTATTGTGTTTACATTTTTCTTAATCGTTGCAATAGCTTCCTCTTGCATAGGATTTAACTGACTAATATTCAGTTTTTGTAATATTTCTTCTTGTCCTTTAATATGATTCGCCATATATTAACTTTTAACTTTAGTTTAAACTAACGGACAAAGATAGTTAGAGTTGGTTGGTATTGACTATAATTACTAAAAATATTCATAATTTTGTACTCTTTTAAAAAAACATAGAAATGCTAAAACAAAAGTTAAAAGCCTACAACGTAATTCTTGCCTCTGGTTCTCCAAGAAGACAGCAATTTTTTAAAGATTTGGATATTGATTTCTCAATTCAACTAAAAGAAATTGAAGAAATATATCCAAAAGAATTAAAAGCTGCAGAAATTACGGACTTTTTAGCAGAATTAAAATCGAAAGCATTTAGAGATTTAAAAGAAGAAGACTTGCTTATTACTTCTGATACCATTGTTTGGTTCGAAGAAAAGGCCTTAGGAAAACCCAAAGACGCAAAAGAGGCTTTCACAATGTTAAAGGCTTTGTCTAATAAAAAACACCAGGTAATTACATCCGTTTCTTTAAAGAGTACTGTTTTCCAAAAAATTATAAATGACATCACGACCGTCTCTTTTAAAGAACTTACTGACGAAGAGATTCATTATTACATCGATAAGTATAAACCTTTTGACAAAGCTGGAGGCTATGGCATACAAGAATGGATTGGCTTTATTGGCATAGATAAAATAGAAGGAAGCTATTTTAATGTAGTTGGTTTGCCTGTTCACAAACTTTATAAAGAATTAATGACCTTATAAAAGGTGTTATTAGGCGCTTATATAATGCATTCTATAGTTATATTACTTTATGTTTAAAAGTCTTACCGCTATTCTCTATTTAATTCTTTCTAAAGAAAAATAAAAGTTTATTTTTACCAAAATTTTACAACACAACATTTTACAACTTTACAATGAAAAAATACACATACACAGAAAAAAAAGACACACGTTCAGGTTTTGGAGATGGTTTAACAGAATTGGGTAGAACAAACCCAAATGTAGTTGCTTTATGTGCAGATTTAGTTGGTTCTTTAAAAATGGATCAATTTATTGAAGAAAATCCAGAAAGATTTTTCCAAATTGGTATTGCAGAAGCAAATATGATTGGTATTGCTGCTGGTTTAACAATTGGAGGGAAAATTCCTTTTACAGGAACATTTGCAAACTTTTCTACAGGAAGAGTGTATGATCAAATTCGTCAGTCTATTGCATATTCTGGTAAAAATGTAAAAATTTGTGCTTCTCACGCAGGACTAACCTTGGGAGAAGACGGTGCAACACACCAAATATTAGAAGATATTGGTTTAATGAAAATGTTACCAGGAATGACGGTAATTAATACCTGTGATTACAATCAAACTAAAGCGGCAACCATTGCAGTTGCAGATTTTAAAGGACCTGTATATTTGCGTTTTGGAAGACCAAAAGTACCTGTATTTATGCCTACAGATGAAGCGTTTGTAATTGGTAAAGGAATTCAATTAACGGAAGGTACGGATGTAACTATTGTTGCAACGGGTCATTTAGTATGGGAATCTTTACAGGCTGCAGAGCAGTTAGAAGCGGAAGGTATTTCTGTAGAAGTGATAAATATCCACACAATTAAGCCTTTAGATGAAGAAATTATTTTAAAATCTGTTAAAAAAACAGGCTGTATCGTTACGGCAGAAGAACATAATAAATTAGGAGGTTTAGGTGAGAGTGTTGCTAGAACATTAGCCTTAAACACTCCTACTCCACAAGAATTTGTGGCAACAAATGATACTTTTGGTGAATCTGGAACACCAGAGCAGTTAATGACTAAATATGGTTTAAATGCTGCCTCAGTTGTAAAAGCTGTTCAAAAAGTAATCTCTAGAAAATAAAA
>LAQA01000005.1:25479-25930 GCA_000981625.1 Flavobacteriaceae bacterium ASP10-09a | reverse complement strand
ATCAAAATCTGGTTTCCATGCAGGTTTATGGTTTCGTGGAAAAGTACCAATAATTGGTGTATATATAAGACCAGAATTGGTATATACACAAGTAAAAAGTGAATATATTAATAAGAGCAATACAGCAACTAACTATGAATTCAGTAAAATTGATATTCCTGTTTTATTAGGGAAAAACTTTTTAGGATTTGCAACTGCTTTTGTTGGCCCTTCTTTTCAATACATACTGAATGATGATTTTGAATTTTCTGAGCTAACCACTGATGATTTTGACAAGTTCTCTGTTGGAGTTCAAATGGGTTTTGGTATAGAACTTGGTAATTTAGGTATCGATGTGCGTTGGGAGCGAGGTTTATCTGAAACAGAAGCCAAATTTTCTAACGGTATCACTGTAGATAACAGAACGGATCAAATAATATTTGGGCTTTCATTAAAGTTGTAAGAAATCAAA
>LAQA01000005.1:23700-25315 GCA_000981625.1 Flavobacteriaceae bacterium ASP10-09a | reverse complement strand
AGTCTAATAGCTCTATTTTAAAAACTAATATTTCATCATATGGACGAGAAAGACTTGGTTGATAATTTAGTGAAGGATACGCCAAACCACTTGGAATAAAAATATATCCTTTGCCGGTATCTTGATACGTTATAGGTCCGTTATTCGTAATGTTTTTACCACTTTTAAAATTTGGAAAACCATTTGCCCAACCAGGTATTGTGTTGGTTAACCAAGTTTGTTCTTTTTTATCAAATGGGCTAATGTCAATGCTATTATTTGCTAATATCACTCCTTCATAATTTGTGAAGACAGAATCTATTACTGACGGAAAACCTTTATCTGGATCAGGATTACCCTCATTTATAACAAATGTGTACAAAGTATAGTCTATTTCATTTCTAACAATATCTTTAGTTACAATTTTCCCACTGTCAAAAATCGATATTTCATTAGATTCAATCAATTTTATAGAATCTAAAGCAGCATTGTAATAATGATCTTGTAAAAATTTCACGATAGAATCGTTGTCCGTAATAGCTAACTCTGCATAATTAACATCAGCATAAGGGTTCACTAGGGAATTATTATCGTCATCACAAGAAAACATTACTAGCACCGCTAATATTGATAGTAAAAAAATATTTTTTATTTTATTCATTTAAGCTTTAATTTTAAGGCTGCAATCTACCATTTTTATACCTTTGTAAAAAGACAAATATTATATTTTAACTTTTTATATGAGAATTGACAAATATTTATGGTGTATCCGCGTTTTTAAGACAAGAAGCATCGCAACAACGGCTTGTAAAAAAGGGCAAATTAAAATTGATGCAAAAAGCGTAAAGCCTTCTAGAGACATCTTTGGAGGAGAATTAATGGTGATTCGAAAAAATCAGATTAATTATCAAATAAAAGCTTTAGATTTACCAGAAAGCAGAGTTGGAGCCAAATTATTAGATCAGTTCAGAAAAGATGTCACACCAAAAGAAGCATTTGCAAAGACAGAACTTTTAAAATTTGCCAAAGATTATTATAGGAAAAAAGGTACGGGTAGACCTACAAAAAAAGATAGAAGAGATATCGATGATTACCAAGACGAAGAAGAGCAAGATACAACTGAAGATTTATGATTGCAGAAAACCATATTATTTTAGATAACACTCAAATAAATCAGAAGATTAAGAGAATAGCTTATCAGATTTACGAAAGTAATAGTTCTGAAAAAGAAGTAATTATTGCAGGTATTATTGGCAATGGATTTATATTTTCGAAGAAAATCGCGGAAGTTTTAGAAGAAATTTCAACAATAAAGGTAACGCTTTGCGAAGTTGTTATCGACAAGAAAAAGCCTTTACAGGCGATAACAACCTCTATATCTGTAGAAGATTATAAAAACAAACCATTGGTACTCGTTGATGACGTACTAAGTTCCGGAACTACTTTAATTTACGGAATTAAACATTTCTTAGAGGTTCCGCTAAAAAGGTTTAAAACTGCGGTACTTGTGAATAGAAACCATAAAAAATATCCTGTAAAAGCAGACTTTAAAGGTATTTCATTATCAACTTCAATAAAAGAGCACGTACAGGTTGAATTTAACGAAAAAGAAGCAATTGCTTACTTAGTCTAAAGC
>LAQA01000005.1:22611-23510 GCA_000981625.1 Flavobacteriaceae bacterium ASP10-09a | reverse complement strand
GATTTTGCTTTAGAGCTTTGTATCAATTCCATATTATTTGCATAGCAAGGAGTTCCTCCTCCCAAAGAAAGCACAAAATCATCTTCATTATTTAATAATTTCAACAGATATATGCTCTCAATTCTTCTAAAATAAATTTCTCCTTTACTTTTAAAAATTTCTGATATACTCCTATTTTCTTGCTCAGAAATATACGCATCTAAGTCTATAAAATTCATAGCCAGCTTTTTAGAAATCTCTTTACCAATAGTAGATTTTCCTGAAGCCATATAGCCTAAGAATATAATTTTCATAATTTTTAAATTTTGTCAAATATCTATAAAAAAAAACGTTTTTATGCTAATAAGTTCAATGATTGACAGTATATTTGCAGCCGCTAAGGTAAAAGAATGACCTGATAGCTCAGTTGGTAGAGCATCTCCCTTTTAAGGAGAGGGTCCTGGGTTCGAGCCCCAGTCCGGTCACAAAAAAAGTTAAGCTCATGCTTAACTTTTTTACTTTGAAATAATTTGCGCACGTGGCGAAATTGGTAGACGCGCAGCCTTGAGGGGGCTGTGAACGCAAGTTCGTGGAAGTTCGAGTCTTCTCGTGCGCACTTTTTATTTTTTTACTTCTTTCACAAATAATTAACCAATTTACATCAGAATATCGTTATTTTAGCCACATGCAAAAAATAATAATTATTCTGTGCTTTTGTTTCTCTTTAAGTGCGTTTTCACAAATAGATGCGATACGTCCTAAAATCTTAAAAGGGCAGATTATTCATGCTGAAAATAAAAAGGTTTTAAGTGCAGCTCATGTTTTAAACTTAAATACCGTTACCGGAACCATTACAAATGATACAGGCTACTTTGAACTTCCAACAAGAGTAAATGACACTATTCTAGTTTCTTATTTAG
>LAQA01000005.1:12016-22569 GCA_000981625.1 Flavobacteriaceae bacterium ASP10-09a | reverse complement strand
ATTGCTCTGTATGAAAAACCACAAAATGTTAGAGAAGTTGTTATTAGATCTACGAGTCTTATCGGTGTACTAGAAATTGATGTAAAACAAGTTCCTAAAGATCGTTTTACCCGAATACACATAAATGGTTTACCTCAAACCTACGAAGTCGGCAGACCGAAAAGTAAAAACTTCTCCTCTCCTGTTGCTGCTTTATTTCAGCCAGTAGATTTCCTCTACAACCTTTTTGGAAAAAAACCAAAACAGTTAAGAAAACTTCAGAAATTAAAAAAAGAAGACAATTTGCGTAAAATGCTAGCTGGCAATTTTGATAGACAAGTAATGATGGAGTATCTAGAAATGGATAGACAAGAACTCTCTGAATTACTTATAGATTGTAGTTATTCTGATTATTTTATCAAGAAAGCATCCGATTTACAAATGATTGAAGCAATATTAGATTGTTACGAAAACTACAAAGCTCTAAAGAAGGGGAAAATAGAACGCAATAAAATTCCTGTAAAGAATTAGTCGATCACACAGATCAAAGGTTTTAAACAGAACGTCCTTGCTTTCATTAACGATTAAAAAGGAGCTTATAAGACCTAATGTATATTTTCAATAGGATTATTCATTCAATTACATTTCACTGCTTGCTCGTAAGCAAAATTAGTCTTTAAGTTCTGGAGATCATTAATTCTTTGTTTTAAAACAGTTGTTATCTATAAATTTTAAGACTTCAGAAAAGCGTTTAATCCTATATTTTGCACTTACAATGAATGAGCATGCAAAAAGGGAGCACTAAATAATGAAACACTGCTACTTTACATTTATGATTATGCTTGCTTAACGTTTTTTAATATGTTGTCTTTAAATTTACTACAGCTGCTTTCTCAGCGATTTTTTTATCCTTTTAACTACTTTTTTATCTTTGTTTTAAAGCGATACAAAGAGTGTAATCGCAATTAATGACTACTATCTATTTATTTAACAGCATTCTTTAAAATTCATTGACGAGATTGTATTGAATAAAAAAATCCAGCATTTGCTGGATTTTTAAATTATAAATAAGGTTGATATTATTATTGATTTCCTAAAATAATAGGCATTCCAGATTTACCAGAACCAATAACAACTACCTTGCTATTTGGTGATTTAGATAATTCTAAAGTTGCGTCAATCCCCTTCTCTTGTAAAATTTTATCAGTTAAAGAAGCACTTAAAATTTTATTTGCTACTGCTTTTCCTTCTGCATCAATTTTTTGTCTTTCAGCTTCTTTTTTTGCCTTAGAAAGTCTAAACTCATATTCTAAAGACTCCTGTTCCTGCTTTAGTTTTGTTTCAATCGCGATTCTAATAGTGCTTGGCAATTTAACATCTTCTACTAAAACTCTTTTTACTGATAAGTATTGATCTTTTAATACAATTTGAATTTCCTCTAAAATCTCTTGCTCAATTACATCTCTCTTACTAGAATACAACTGTTCTGGCGTGTAACGTCCAACAACACTCCTTGCTGCAGCATTTATTGCAGGATCTAACAATTCAAGCTCGTAATCCTCTCCTTTGGTCTTAATTAGAAAACCTAAATTTTCTAATTCTGGCTCGTACCAAATTGTTCCATTTACTTTAACCTCTAGTCCGTTAACTGAAAGCACATTCATTTCATCAGAAATAGATTGCTGACGCACTTTTCTTACAATCATTCTATTCCATGGTGCAACAATATGAAAACCTTCTCCATAGGTTTCTTCTGTATTAATACCGTCTCCTAAAGTTTGGAACAGCACTCCTCCTTCACCAGGTCCGATAGTTATTGTAGATTTCGAGAATAAAATTACAGCTGCTACTGCTAATATTATTAAAAAAACTCCGCCTTTTGGGAATTTAATATCCAATTGATTATTTGCCATTTCTTTTTTATTTTAGATTTAGACAAATTTACGATATAACTTTAAAAAACGCAATGTATCTGCGTTTAAAATTTAAGAGAACTTCACAGAGCTACTAGCAATTATTTTAAATGAGAAAGAAGATGAACTCTTATATGGGCCCTTCTACTGCTATTTGTTTTAAAATAAAAAGACCAACAATTTACTTTAAAGCTTTAATTGTTGGTCTAACTATAAATTAAAGCTTTATTAAAATTCCTGTATTCAATACGAATCCATCTGTTGGTGCCCAAATATCCGTAAACCTAGGATCGTTATGCGGACCCTCAAGCATAGATTGATAGTTCTGTTGTTTTGTGTCTGTAAAATTTTCAAAATTAACATACAAAGTAATCTTATCAATGGTTTTCATCACCATAAACCCCATCGTCCAAAAGCTAGGTGTTTTCGCACCATTATTTCTTAATTGAGAACCTTTGTAATACGCTTCATAGCCAATCCTCCAATTATTTTCAACCTCGTACATTAGTACCCCTCCAAAACTATGCTTAGGAGTTAAGGATTTTTGATTTTTATCAAGTCTTACATCATTAAACGCATAATTTGTAAATAAAGTGAAATCTTTATATTTTAGTTTTAAATTTGTTTCAAAACCGACACTGTTTAAAGTTTTATCTGCATTTACAAACTCATAGCTTTGATTTTTTTGTTCTAAAATTAAAGAATTTTTCAACCGTGTTAAAAAGCATAACAGCTTTTAAAAACATTAAATCTTACCGTAATATTTTCGAATGAACCATTCTACTGAAAATAAAGAAACGATACATAATAGCACCCATTTCCAGTCTATTAAATCTTGCTCTTTAACCGTTGGTTTTTGAACGGTATAATAGGCTTTGTCCTCTAATAAGTTTTTAATTAAGCTTTCTATCTCATTTTTGTAAAACAACTTCCCTCCCGCCCTCAAAGCTAATTTTGTTAACTTATCAGTATTTGAATGTGTAAATTGTTCTTCTACTTGATAATCAGATATTTTAAAACTACCGTACTTCCTGCTATTTTGTCCTAAAACATCCACTTTAAAGCTGTATTCACCAGAAGAAAGGTTTTCTATGGCTATTTGATATGCGTTATTGATTAACGAAAAGGGGAGTTTTGTGACTTTTTGAGTCTTTTTATTCGTTATAGTTACCTCCAAAGAGGCTCTGGCATCAAATTGATAGTTTTTATCCGTGTAGAAAGCAGCAAAATGAATAACAGCATTTGCTGGATATTGATTTTCTGCATTTACTTCTAAGCGGTTTCTTTTTTTCTTTGTAGAGATATACTGTACTAAATTTCCTGTAAATTGATCAAAATCTTGAAATGAGTTTGTATTTAAATAACTCGAAGCTCTCCACTTCCAAATTCCTTCACCAAAAATCACCCCTTTTTTTTGATTATTTTCTTCGAAAACAGCAACTAAGGGTTGTTGTGTTTCTAATCCGTTTATATTCTGAAGTACTAAATTTTGGTGCTCTTTCGAAAAAGAGATTTGTCCAAAAATATCTTTCAAAGGTGAGAATTGATTAAAACCGATATCTTTTTGTAAAAAAGTTAAAAAAGAAGGATTGTAAACTGCCCCGTAATTCTCTGTTTGATCAATGTAGTTTTTAGTGAAACCCAATTGTTGTTTATTGATAAATTTCCAATCTGTATTTGCTCCCGTAACTACTAAAAAATTAGAATTTATTTTTTTTATGTCGCTTAAAACAGTATTAAATGAATAATTTGGTTGATACAGTATAATTAGCTGGTAATTAGATAATTGATTTTCATAATTAGCAACCATTACAACCTCTACAGAACGTTGTTTATTACTTTCTATCGCTTTTTTAAACGCACCAATATCTGGATGTAAAACAGACGTAAGAAGTAGTACTTTTGTCTGTTCATCGATTACCTCTACTGAAAAACTCTTGCTGTTATTTTTTGTGTTTTTCTCATCTTTTATTTTTTGAATAGCCGCCGTATAATAATTTACACCCGCTTCTGTTGCGATTAAATTGGTTGTAATTATTTGAGAACTTTCTTCTTTTGAAAATTGAATATTCTTAGAAAAAATAGGCTTTCCTTTTTTAAAAATCGAAAACTTAGATTTTATAGTCTCGTTTCCCTCATAATTTAAAAGAACTTCTACGGGAAATTTGTTTTTAACATAACTGTACTTATTTACGTTTACCTGACGCACTATTAAATCTTTATGTTTTGCAGTATCGCCAAAAACAACAGGATAAATTGTTTGTTTTGAATTTATAAACTCATAATCATTTCCAATAGTTTGATTGCCGTCTGTTAACAATACGATTGGCGCGTTTTTATTCTTGTTTAGTTTATTTAATGCTGTTAATGCTTTATAAATATTCGTTTCATTTTCTAAGAAAGATAAACTATCAGAAATGTTCAAATCTCTACTAAAAGCAAAATTTTCAATATTAAATTTATTAGATAAATTGCTGTTATTGTTTAATTTACGTATAAATTCTTGAGTATTTTTCTCTTCCTTAAAAAAGGAAATTGATTTAGAGTTATCAACCAAAATAGACAGTGTTGGTTTTATATTTTCTAATTTAGTCGTTTTTATTTTTGGATTTATGAGTAATAGCAGCAACAAAAATAAAGAAAGTACCTTAAGCGTAAAAAGTAATATATTGATTTTAGCTTTACGCTTCGCTTTATAAAAATATTGAAAGTAAGAGATTCCAACACTTAATGAAAGTGCTAAAAGGAGCTGTAAAATGCTTGTGGTTTGCAATTATTTATATTTGTGTGAAAGATAGAAAGAACTATCTAAAGAAAGAAAACCTGCAACGTTAAATTGTTACAGGTTTTATAATTTTATATTGTGTTCGTAAAACTGTTTTTTTCTTAAAAAAAGCGAGCGCTGATCATGGTACTAAAATAAAATATACGCTGGCAAATAAATTATACTATGTTCGCATTCCACCGTCAACAGACAACGTTTGTCCTGTTATATACGTACTCATGTCTGATGCTAAAAATACACATGCATTTGCAATATCTATGGGTTGACCTCCTCTTTTTAAAGGAATTCCGTCTCTCCATGATTGTACTGTTGCCTCGTCTAGTTTTGCTGTCATCTCTGTTTCTATAAAACCTGGTGCAATTACATTACTTCTAATGTTTCTTGACCCTAATTCTAAAGCTACAGATTTAGAAAAACCAACAATACCTGCTTTGGATGCTGCGTAATTAGATTGCCCTGGATTTCCTTTTAAACCAACAACAGAACTCATATTAATAATAGAACCAGAACGCTGCTTCATCATTGGTCTAATGACTGCTTTTGTTAAGTTAAAAACCGATTTTAAATTTACCTCAATCACTTTGTCAAAATCGTCTTCAGAAATACGCATTAACAAATTGTCTTTTGTAATTCCTGCATTATTTATTAAAATATCAATAGCTCCAAATTCTTTATGCACTTCTTTTGCTAATTCTTGCGCTGCATCAAAATTTGCTGCATTTGATTGATACCCTTTAGCAGAAACCCCATATGTTTTTAATTCTTCTTCTAAGGCATTCGCTGCATCTACAGAAGCGCTATATGTAAAAGCAACATTTGCACCTTGTTTTGCAAATTCAATGGCTATACCTCTTCCAATTCCTCTTGTAGCACCTGTGATTATTGCTGATTTATTTTCTAATAATTTCATATTGTCTTGGTTGTTTTAATGCCTCAAAGATACTAAAATAATAAAACTCGTAAAGCATATTTACTTCACGAGTTTATTCTTTAAATTAAAATATATTTATTGTTTTACCGCTATATTGTCAACATAGTTAAATAAATAATCAACATCTAATTCCTTTATTTTACCTAACTTTTGAAGCGCTTTTACATCTAAATCTTTTTTATTTCCAACGACCATTACATTGTAAGATTCTCCTTTAATATTTTTGTTAAAAAACCCTCTTAAGTCTTCCATGGTCATCCCTTTAATCGTATTGTACATCACTTCTCTATTGTCATTATCAATACCTAACTTCTGCAGTCTTTCATAAGACCAAAAAATAGAAGACTTTGTAATTCGTTGTGCAGCTAGTTTTTTTAGTGTTGCTTCTTTCGCTGCCTGAAACTGTTTTGCTGCTTCTGGCATATCATTCATTAACTCCATCATCGCATCAACAGCTTGTTCTAATTTATTCGCCTGTGTGCCAACATAGGCCATCACATAATTTGGTGAATCTTTTTTAGAAGCATTATCATAAGAAGCAAATGCAGAGTATGCTAAAGATTTAGATTCTCTAATTTCTTGAAAAACAATAGACGATAGCCCACTTCCAAAATAGGTATTAAACAAAGAAGAAGCCGCCATATTTTCTGGCTTAAACGGTTCTCCTTTGGCCAAAAACATAAGTTCTGTTTGTACCATATCATAATTGGTAAAAAATACGTTTCCTCCCGTTTCTAATTCTTTGTATTTTTTTGCTGGTGGATATTCAATTAACTCTCCAAATATTTTATGATTTTCATTTAATGAAGCTACTGCGCTTTTTACATCTTTTCCGTAATAAAAGATACGCTGCTTATAATTCTTCATGTTTTTAATAATACCAATTAATTCTTCTGGATCGATATTTTTTAATTCATCAATTTGCATAATGTCTCTTAAAGGGGAATCTTCGCCGTATTTACCATAGCTCATTAAACCATTCCTTAGAATATTACCTTTCTGTGTTTTTCCGTCTTGACGCCCTTTATAAATTTTTTCTATATATTTATCATAAGCTTCTTGGTCTGCTTTTGCGTTGTCCCAAAGTTGTTCCAATAATTGTAATCCCTTAGGTAAGTTTTCTTTTAGACCGCTTAAACCTACATAAGTCTTCTCTCTTCCCGCATTCACAGAATAAGAAACACCAAGTTTATAAAACTCCTTTTTTAAAGCTTCCGCAGAATAGGTATCTGTTCCTATATATTCTAAATAACCAGCAGCTAAAGACAATTTTTTATCATTATCACTACCCAAATCAAAAATAATATTCATTTCAAACAAATCATTTTTTTCATTTAAGATATAAGAAACTTTAATACCGTTGTTCATTTCAGTCTCTTTAATAGCTTCTTTATAATTTACAAATTGTGGCTTTAACTCCTCAGATTCTATTTTATTAAATGTTTTTAAGAAATCAGATTCTTTGCCTCTATTTAATTCTATTGGCGTAATTCCTGGGTTTTGGACTTTGGTAATAGAGGTATCTTCTCCCTTTATTTTATGCACTTCTACGTAATTATCACCATATAAAGTATTTGCAAAATCAACCACTTCCTGTTTTGTAATTGTTGTCATTTCGTCTAACATTTTTAAACGATTTTTCCAGTCTTCAAAGCCTACAAAAGCGTCTAAATGTGCATATGCTGTTGATGACGCATTTTCATATTCACGAACCTGAGATAAACGCAAATCATTTACGACAGCTTCTAACAACCAATCTTCAAACTCTCCTTTTTTAATTTTCTCAAGTTGACCGAGTAATAAATCTCTTACTTCATCCAATGTTTGGTCTTCTTTTGGCATGCCGTATAATAAGTGAAAACCATAATCATTATCAAAATTTGTAAATGAAGATGCATTTTGTACCAATTGTTTTTGGTTTAAATTTAAATCAATTAATCCAGCCTGAGAATTTGCCAGCATATAATCGATTAAAGTCACCATTACTTCTTGTTTCGAACCTTTGCCTTTTGTTCTAAATGCAACATAGATAGACGCTGCTGTTGGTCCGTAAACTTCTTTCTTTAAAGAGCTAGTTAGTGGCGCTTCTTCCGGAAATATTGGATGGCTCACGGCTTTACTTTTATAAGTTCCAAAAGCAGCATTTACTTTCTTAATAGTCTCTTCAAAATTAAGGTCTCCCGATAAAATTAACGCCATATTATTTGGCACATAATAGCTTGTAAAGTACTTATGTATCGCCTCCATAGAGGGGTTTTTTAAATGCTCAGGTTTGCCAATTGTCGATTGAGTTCCATAAGGATGATTTGGATACAATCCTTCTAAAACAGCAAAATATTGTTTTCTTCCATCGCTATCTTGACCTCTATTAAATTCTTCAAAAACAGCTTCAAGTTCTGTATGAAATAAACGCAAAACAAGCTTGCTAAAACGCTCGCTTTCTAAATTTAACCATTTTTCTAATTCATTTGCTGGAATTTTATTTACATATACTGTTTGTTCATTAGAGGTAAATGCATTTGTTCCTTCAGCTCCCAAAGAACTAACCATTTTATCGTATTCATTGGCGATAGAAATTTTAGAAGCCTCTTGTGAAACATGGTCTATTTCTTTATAAATGGTGATTTTCTTTTCAGGATCATTTTCAGCTTTGTGTGCTTCGTATAAATTTGAAATCTTTTTTAAGTATACCTCTTCCTTCTTAAAATCTTGAGTTCCTATTTTATCGGTTCCCTTAAAAACCATATGTTCTAAATAGTGTGCTAAACCTGTATTATCTGACGGATCGTATTTGGAACCTGCTCTTACGGCAATAAGTGTTTGAATTTTAGGCTCTTCATCGTTTTTGCTTAAATATACTTTTAATCCATTCTCTAAGGTATAGAGACGCAAACCCGTTGGATCATTCTCTACGCGCTCATAAGTAAATCCGTTGACATCTGTTTTAGTGCTTGTTTCGTAGCTTTTTTTGGAATCTGTTGTACAACTTATTACTGTTACCAATAAAAAGCTCATTAGTACTAATTTCATTTTTTTCATAGTTTTAGATTTTAGTTTAAATGTAAAAATCCGTTGAATTTACAAATTCAACGGATTATATGCACTTAATTTCCAAAACTTTAACAGTTTTAAAATATTTTTACGAATTCTTTAGAACACTCGCAACCATTTCTCCAATTTTAGCGGGTGAGCTTACTACATGAACTCCGCATTCTGCTAAAATTTTCATTTTTGCTTGTGCTGTGTCATCAGCGCCACCAACAATAGCACCTGCATGGCCCATCGTTCTTCCTGCTGGTGCAGTTTGTCCTGCAATAAAACCAATAACTGGTTTTCTGTTTCCATCCGCTTTAATCCATTGTGCAGCTTCTGCTTCTAGATTTCCACCAATTTCACCAATCATAACAATTGCTTCCGTTTCAGCATCATTCATTAACAATTCTACCGCTTCTTTTGTTGTTGTTCCAATAATAGGATCTCCACCAATACCAATTGCAGTAGTGATACCAAATCCTTGTTTTACAACTTGATCGGCTGCTTCATAAGTTAAAGTTCCTGATTTAGAAACGATTCCAACATTTCCTTTTTTAAAGATAAAACCTGGCATAATGCCAACTTTTGCTTCATCCGGAGTAATTACTCCTGGGCAGTTAGGACCTACTAATCTGCACTCTTTAGTATCTATATAAGCTTTCACTTTTACCATGTCTGCAGTAGGTATTCCTTCAGTAATACAAATAATTACTTTGATACCTGCTTCTGCAGCTTCCATAATTGCATCTGCAGCAAAAGCTGGTGGCACAAAAATAATTGAAGTATCTGCTCCAACTTTTTCCACAGCATCTAAAACTGTATTAAAAACTGGTTTTCCCAAATGTTCTTGACCTCCTTTTCCTGGAGTTACACCTCCAACAACATTCGTTCCATAATCAATCATTTGACCTGCATGAAAAGTACCTTCACTACCTGTAAAACCTTGAACTATAATTTTTGATTTTTTATTTACTAAAACACTCATTGGTTTGATATTTTATTATGTTGCGCAAAAATAGTTTATTGATTGTTTCTAAAAAAGTATTTTAAGAATTCTTTCTGTCTTTCAAAAAACGTTTTATTTCTGCCATTTCTTTTAATTTTGCTCTTGATTCTGAAATTGGAGTTCCAAAATAACTTTTTCCTCCAGCTACAGATTTTGTAACTCCTGTTTGCCCTAAAATTATAGCTCCTTTTCCTATCGTAATGCCGCTATTAGTTCCTACTTGTCCCCAAATAGTTACCTCATCTTCAATAATTACACAACCAGCAATTCCTGTTTGTGACGCTATTAAACATTTTTTACCAATTATGGTGTCGTGGCCAACATGCACTTGATTGTCAATTTTTGTCCCCTCTCCAATAGTAGTGTCCCCAGTAACCCCTTTGTCAATTGTGCAAGAGGCGCCTAGATCTACATCATCTTTTAAAACGACCCTTCCTCCAGAAATTAATTTATCAAAACCAGTGGGTCTATTCTTATAGTAAAAGGCATCTGCACCTAAAACGGTATTTGCATGAATGTTCACATTATTTCCAATTACAGTATTGTCATAAATAGTTACGTTCGGGTGAATTACACAATTGTTGCCAATAGTAACATTGTTACCAATAAAAACATTTGGCTGAATTATAGTCCCTTGACCAATAGTTGCGCTCTCAGAAACGCTTTTTTGAGAGGCTGTAAAAGGGTTGAAATGTTTTGTTATTTTATTAAAATCTCGAAAAGGATCTTCAGAAATCAACAAGGTCTTACCTTCTGGACAAGTTACTTGCTTGTTGATTAATATAGTAGTAGCAGCAGAATTTAATGCTTTGTCATAATATTTTGGGTGATCGACAAAAACAATATCTCCTTTTTCTACAACATGAATTTCATTAATTCCTAAAATTTCAAAATTTTCATCACCAA
>LAQA01000005.1:0-11842 GCA_000981625.1 Flavobacteriaceae bacterium ASP10-09a | reverse complement strand
TAGTCTCCACTTTAATTTTATCTCCTTCATTAATAAATAAAGGCACATTTACAATCGCACCACTCTCTACAGTGGCAGGTTTTGTAGCATTGGTTGCTGTATTCCCTTTTACACCGGGTTCGGCGTGGGTTACCTCTAAAACAACACTTGCTGGCAAATCAACAGACAGTGGCATATCATCTTCAGAATTGATTATAATGGTTACAATTTCTCCTTCTTTCATTAATTGCGGAGCATCTAAAGCATTTTTTTGCAATTGGATTTGAGTGTAATCTTTTTCATTCATAAAATGATAGGTTTCCCCTTCATTGTATAAATATTGAAACTTATGAGTTTCTACTCGAATGTCTTCAATTTTTCTACCTGCAGGAAACGTATTATCTACTACTTTTCCATTGGTTACACTTTTTAATTTAGTCCTTACAAAAGCAGGTCCTTTTCCTGGTTTTACATGTAAAAATTCGATAACTTTATAGATGTCGTTGTTATATTTTATACACAATCCGTTTCTAATATCTGATGTTGTAGCCATTTGTAATATTTTATGATAATTATTATATTCTAAATATTATATATTTTTAGTATTTGTAAACATATTTTTAAACCGAATCTAGCTTGATTTGAAATATCCTTTCATAATTCCTCTATGAGAATCTTTTATAAATTGAATAATTTCGTCTCTTTCCGTTGTCGCTTCCATTTCAGCTTCAATGATATCTATTGCTTGCGTGTAATTGTAATTTTTTTGAAATAAAATTCTATATATATTCTGAATTTCTCTAATTTTATCGGTTGAATACCCACGTCTTCTTAATCCTACAGAATTAATACCAACATAAGATAAAGGCTCACGTGCTGCTTTTACATAGGGCGGAACATCTTTTCTAACTAAAGAACCACCTGTTACAAATGCATGTTTACCAACAGACGCAAATTGATGCACTGCCACCATGCCTGCTAAAACTACATTGTCTCCTATAGTAACGTGACCTGCAAGTGTTGTGTTGTTAGAGAAAATACAATTGTTACCAACAAAAGAATCGTGTGCAACATGACAATACGCCATAATCAAACAGTTATCACCAATTTTGGTTTTCATTCTATCTGAAGTTCCTCTGTTTATGGTAACACATTCCCTTATGGTAACATTATCTCCAATTTCTACCGTGGTTTCTTCATCGTCAAATTTTAAATCTTGAGGAATTCCTGAAATTACTGATCCTGGAAAAATTCTACAATTTTTACCAATTATAGCACCTTCCATAATAGTTACATTAGAACCTATCCAAGTTCCAGAGCCTATGGTTACATTATTATGAATTGTAGTAAAAGGTTCTATTACTACGTTTCTTGCTATTTTTGCTTGCGGATGAACATACGCTAATGGTTGATTCATAATTTATTTTTTTCTAGCAATTTGAGCCATTAATTCTGCTTCGGCAACTAATTTACCGTTTGCATAGGCATACGCTTGCATGTGACAGATTCCTCTTCGTATTGGAGAAATTAACTCACACTTAAAAATCACAGTGTCTCCAGGCAACACTTTTTGTTTGAACTTTACATTATCCATCTTCATAAAATAAGTAAGATAATTTTCTGGATCTGAAACCGTATTTAAAACTAAAACTCCTCCACACTGTGCCATTGCTTCTACTTGAAGAACTCCTGGCATTACGGGTGATCCTGGAAAGTGACCTACAAAGAAATTTTCATTCATTGTAACATTTTTCATTCCAACTACATGTGTTTCTGAAAGCTCTATAATTCTATCAATCAACAAAAATGGAGGCCTGTGAGGTAGAATTTCCATTATTTGATGAATGTCCAATAATGGTGGTAAATTCAAGTCATATGAAGGAACATTGTTTCTTTTTTCTGCCTTGATAATTTTGGCTAATTTTTTTGCAAAATTAGTATTTACACCATGCCCCGGTTTATTCGCAATTATCTTTCCTCTAATACGCGTTCCAACCAAAGCTAAATCTCCAATAACATCTAATAATTTGTGTCTTGCAGCTTCATTAGCCCAATGTAAAGTTAGGTTGTCTAAAATTCCATTTGATTTTACAGCAATGTTATCTTTATTAAAAGCTTTTTTTAACTTTTGCATTGTACTGTTAGAAAGCTCTTTATCTACATATACAATTGCGTTGTTTAAGTCGCCTCCTTTTATCAAATCATTTTCTAGCAACATTTCAATTTCATGTAAAAAACTAAAAGTTCTAGCATCTGCAATTTCTGCTTTAAAATTTGACATTTTTTCTAGAGTAGCATTTTGTGTGCCCAATACTTTCGTGCCAAAATCTACCATAGTGGTTATTTGATATTGCTCTGAAGGCATTAAGATAATTTCGCTTCCAGTAGCCTCATCTTTAAAAGAAATAATTTCTTTGACCACATACTCTTCAATATCTGCATCTTGCTCTATAATTCCTACCTCTTCCAAAGCAGCGACAAAAAACTTAGAAGAACCATCCATAATTGGTGGTTCAGAGGCATCAATTTCAATTAATAAATTATCTATATCTAAACCAACAGCAGCAGCTAAAACATGCTCTGAAGTCTGAATTTGAACTCCGTTTTTCTCTAAATTTGTACCTCTTTGAGTATTTGTAACATATTCTGCTCTTGCTTCTATCGTTGGAGATCCCTCAAGATCTACTCTGCTAAATGCAAAACCATGATTTACAGGAGCAGGTTTTATCGTCATTTTTACAGTATTGCCAGTATGTAGACCAACGCCTGATAAACAAATCTCTTTCTGTATTGTTTTTTGTTTTTTACTCATTATTTTTTTATTTGAGACTTCAGCTCTTTTTCTAATTGATTGATTTTTGAAGCTATTTTAGGTAAATTCTTGAAGTAGACGTAGCTTCTATTAAAATCTCTTGAATTTAATGCTGGTGTTCCATAGACCATTTCATTGTCTTTTAAACTTTTTGTAACCCCCGTCTGGCCTAAAACTTTTACGTTATTGCCTATTTTAATATGACCAGCAACACCAACTTGCCCACCAATCATGCAGTTCTCTCCTATTTTTGTTGAACCAGAAACACCTGTTTGAGAAGCTATTACAGTATTCCTACCTACCTCCACATTGTGTGCTATTTGAATTTGATTGTCTAATTTGGCACCTTTTCTAATAATTGTAGCTCCTAAAGTAGCCCTGTCTATCGTGCAAGCTGCGCCAATATCAACATTGTCCTCAATAATGACATTCCCTATTTGAGGAATTGCCTTATACACTCCATTTTCATCCGGAGCAAAACCAAAACCATCTGCACCAATAATAGCTCCTGAATGAATTTTACAATTTTCACCAATTTGGGTATCTGAATAAATTTTTACGCCTGCAAAAATGATGGTATTATTACCAATTACAGTATTATCTCCAATATAAGCATTCGGGTAAATTTTTACATTCGCACCAATTGCCACATTTTCACCAATATAAGCGAACGCACCTATATATTCATTTTCTCCTATTTTTGAAGATTCAGCGATAAAATTTGGTGCTTCTCTTCCTGTTTTATTATTTTTTACTTCATTATAAAATTCTAGTAACTTAGAAAAAGATTTGTAAGCATCATCTACTTTAATCAATGTAGTTTTTACTTCTTTTTCTAAAACAAAACTTTTATTTACAATAGCAACCGAAGCATTTGTTGTGTATAAATAAGAGTTATATTTAGGATTAGACAAAAAAGTTAAAGATCCTTTTTCACCTTCTTCAATTTTAGAAAGTCGAGATACTTCTTCATCTGGGTTCCCCACCACATCACCTTCTAAAATATCTGCTATTTGTTGTGCTTTAAATTTCATTAACCGCAAAAATATAAAAATAATACCGTTTTCTCTAATCTCATTCTTATTTTGGGTAACAAATAAAATGTTTCACTACTGGTATTGTTAGTGCCTGCAAGTTTAATTGATCCGATGCCTTTGAAATATCTTTTAACTTCCCTTTTTTATTTAAAATATAAATGGGTGTTTTTAAATCATACGCTTGATTGCTAATTTCTTGATGAAAAACAAAAAAACCAACTTCTTTGTCAGAAATATTTAATTTCTTGGTTGCTTTTTCTCTTTTTTTATTGACATATTTTGACTCAAAAGCTTCATGTTGAATTTCAATTTTAAGTAATTTCCGATCTACAATCATTTTTGATAGTAATGATAACACTTTATCTTCATGGTTTACCCATTCTTTAATGGCAGATAAAACATCATAATCATCTAATTTAGAAAACATTTCTAAAGTTTCCTCTGTGAAATTGGTAGCAGAAACTTGCTGGTATAGAAAGTGGTTTAAAGCCGAACTGCAATACAGCTCTGCTCCATTTAACGCCAACTCTTTTGCTCTTTTTAAGACATTTACTAATATGTTTTCTGCAACTATCCCCGTTTTATGCAAGTATACTTGCCAATACATGAGCCTTCGAGCAATTAAGAATTTTTCCACAGAATAAATTCCTTTTTGCTCAATAACTAAAGCATCATCCTTCACATTCATCATGGCTATTAATCTATCTGATGAAATATTTCCTTCTGTGACCCCTGTATAAAAACTATCTCTTTTTAAATAATCTAACCGATCTATATCTAACTGACTAGAAATTAATTGCCCTAAAAATTTCCGAGGACTCTTTCCCTCAAAAATTTCAATTGCTAAAGATAATTCGCCATTAAATTCTTTGTTTAATTTCTTCATGAATTTTAAAGAAATTTCTTCATGACTAATCCCACTAACAATACTACTTTCTAATGCATGTGAAAATGCACCATGACCAATGTCATGCAACAAAATTGCCATGCACAACGCATTTTCTTCTTCACTAGAAATTACTACCTGCTTAAAACGTAAAACCCGTATCGACTTTTGCATTAAGTGCATACAACCAATTGCATGATGAAAACGCGTATGATTTGCTCCAGGATAAACCAAGTTAGAAAATCCCATTTGCATAATTCGTCTTAAACGCTGAAAATAAGGGTGTTCTATAATATCAAAAATTAAAGAATTTGGTATTTGAATAAATCCGTAAATAGGATCATTTAGAATTTTAAGTTTGTTGGGGATTTTTTTTTTCAAAAGTGCTAAATTATCAATGTGTATTTGCAAAATACGATATTTCTTGTCACAAATTCATATATTTATAACTGATAATTTTAAATTATAAAATTATTATAGAATTGGGAATATTTTACCATTTTTGAGTCCCTCAAAAAACAACAAATAACTAATTTTAGCGTTAAAGAGAAAAAGCAAGATATATGAGCATACAAATATTATGGGTTGATGATGAAATTGAGCTACTAAAACCGCACATTATATTTTTAGAACTTAAAAATTACACCGTTACAACCTGCACAAATGGTGCTGACGCTATTAATTTAATAGATGAAATAAATTTTGATATCGTTTTTTTAGATGAAAATATGCCAGGTTTAACTGGTTTAGAAACACTTTCTGAAATCAAACAAAAACAATCCAACTTACCCGTGGTAATGATTACCAAAAGTGAAGAGGAATATATTATGGAAGAAGCAATTGGTTCTAAAATTGCAGATTACTTAATAAAACCTGTTAATCCGAATCAGATTTTATTGAGTTTGAAAAAGAACTTAGATCATTCTCGTTTAGTGACTGAAAAGACAACTTCTAACTATCAGCAAGAATTTAGAAAAATTTCTATGGACTTGGCAATGGTAAATTCTTATGAAGATTGGATTGAATTGTACAAAAAACTAATTCACTGGGAACTAGAATTAGAATACATTAGTGACCCTGGGATGTTGGGAATTCTTGAAAGTCAGAAACAAGAGGCAAACTCGCAGTTCTTTAAATTTATTAAAAAAAATTATGAAGATTTTTTAACAGCACATGATAAGCCCACATTTTCGCATACCCTATTTAAAGATTATGTAGCTCCTGAATTGAAAAAAGAAGAAAGTGTGTTATGGGTTGTTATTGATAATTTGCGTTATGACCAATACAGAATCTTAGAACCGTTGCTTAACAAGCATTATAAAAAAGACGAAGAATATTCGTATTTTTCAATCTTACCAACAGCAACGCAATATGCTAGAAATGCTATTTTTTCTGGATTGATGCCCTCTGAGATGGAAAAAAAACATCCTCAGTTATGGAAAAATGATACAGATGAAGGTGGAATGAATTTGTTTGAAAATGATTTTTTATCAGCACAAATAAAACGTTTAGGCCTCGATATTAAACATGAATATTATAAAATTACTACCTTAAAAAGCGGAAAAGAATTAGCAGATAATTACAATGGAACAAAACAAAACGATTTGACTGCAGTGGTATATAATTTTGTTGATATGCTCTCACATTCTAAGACAGAAATGGAAGTCATTAAAGAATTGGCTGGAGATGACAAAGCATACAGAAGCTTAACATTAAGTTGGTTTAAAAATTCTGCCTTGTTTGAAATAATAAAAAAAGCACAAGGTTTAGGTCAGAAATTAATTATCACAACAGATCATGGAACCATCAATTGTAAACATCCTACAAAAGTAATTGGTGACAAAAACATCAGTTCTAATTTGCGTTACAAAACAGGTAGAAGCTTGTCTTATGAAGAAAAAAATGTGTTTGCAGTAAAAAATCCAAAAGATATTTTCTTACCAACGGTAGCCATGAACAGTCCATTTATTTTCGCAAAAGAAGATTTATTTTTTGCATATCCTAACAATTTTAACCACTTTGTGAAATACTTTAAAAACACCTATCAACATGGTGGTATTTCTTTAGAAGAAATGATTATTCCTTGCGCTGTTTATAGTCCGAAGTAAAACTCATATGTATTTTCCCTTTGAAAATAAAATATTATTTCAAGCCTTTTATTAAGAGCATAAAATAGAAAAATTAGAATTTAATTTAATTTTAAACCTTACAAGCTAGAAAAGCTTGTAAGGTTTGTTATTTTTGCGATATGAATACCAACTACTCTTTAAAAAACTTACCCGAAATTGCAACGGCAATTATTGCATCAGCAAAAAGTAAAACATTGCTTTTTTTCGGAGAAATGGGCGTTGGTAAGACTACACTTATCAAAGAAATTTGCAGACAATTAGATGTTGTAGACACTATTTCTTCTCCTACTTTTTCATTGGTAAATGAATATCAAACTTCAGAAGCAGTGGCAGTTTTTCATTTTGATTTTTATAGAATTACGGATGAAGAAGAAGCATTTGATATGGGAATTGAAGAATATTTATATAATAATGATTGGTGCCTAATAGAATGGCCCCAAAATGTGGAAAATTTACTACCTTTAGAAGCTGTTAAAGTTCATTTATCTGTTTTAGAAGACGGACAGCGCAACCTGCAATTAAAATAACAAAATTATGAGTTCATTTTCTCCATTTAGTAAAGAAGAATTGCTTCCTCAAGAAGAAATGCTAGAGATACAAAAACGAAAAGGAGAATTATTTATAGGCTTACCAAAGGAACTGTATTTAAACGAAAAACGAGTTTGTTTAACCCCAGATGCTGTGGGTGCTTTAACCGCAAACGGACACAGAATTGTAATTGAAACTGGTGCTGGAGAAGGTGCTAATTTTACAGATAAAGAATATTCTGACGCCGGCGCAAAAATTTCTTATAACATTGAAGAAGCTTTTAAATGCAATATTGTTTTAAAAGTTTCGCCACCGACAGAAGATGAAATCGAATTTATCAATTCTAAAGCTATTTTAATTTCTTCGTTGCAATTAAAAACACAAACTAAAAAATATTTTGAATGTTTGGCAAAAAAGAAAATTACCGCGATTGCTTTCGATTATATAAAGGATGAAAACGATTCTTATGCGATTGTAAAATCTCTGAGTGAAATTGCTGGAACTGCTTCTATTTTAATTGCTGGCGAATTAATGAGCGGTGTTAATAAAGGAAATGGTTTATTATTTGGAAATATTGGAGGAGTTCCACCGACAAGTGTTGTCATCTTTGGGGCAGGAACCGTTGGTGAGTATGCAGCAAAAACCGCAATCGGTATGGGTGCAAGAGTAAAAGTTTTTGATAATTCTATTAGTAAATTAAGAAAATTACAAGATTGTTTACATACCCCAATTTACACCTCTACTTTGCAGCCAAAAACTGTTTTAAAAGCATTAATGCGCTGCGATGTTGCAATTGGTGCAATTCGAGGTAAAAATAGATCACCTATTTGTGCCACGGAAGAAATGGTAGAAAAAATGAAAGAAGGCGCAGTAATTGTAGATGTTAGCATCGATAGAGGTGGTTGTTTTGAAACTTCTAGTGTAACAACACACAAAGCGCCAACGTTTGTAAAACACGGCATTGTTCACTATTGCGTACCAAATATTCCTGCGAGATATGCAAGAACAGCTTCTGTTTCTATCAGTAATATTTTTACGCCTTATTTACTAAATATTGCAGAAGAAGGCGGTTTTGAAGACACCGCAAGATTTGATAAAAGTTTGCGTAACGGAATGTATTTTTATCATGGAATTCTAACAAATAAGACAGTTGCAGATTGGTTTGATTTGCCTTTTAGAGATATTAATTTACTAATCCTGTAATGTTTCACGAACTGCACAGTTCTCAAAAAAATAACGAATAAGGAGAAATTCTCTAGTTCTTTGTGAAGCGCTCTAAAATAACTACCATTTTACATTCCTAGAGTTGTTCATTTTCCATAAATTTGTACTTCAAATTTTTAATATGTTAGTAAAAAGAATTTTTTATTATTTAATTGGCGTTACATTAGGTTCTATTGCTGTTTATTTCTTTTGGCAAAAGAAAAATGCAACGTTTGATTATGGCATGGATTCAAGAACTCTAAAAAGCATTAGAATTAAGAAGCGTTTTTTTTCTGCTGACGCAAGAACTGCTATGCAAAGATTTGAGATTGATACTTTAAAAATAACAACTATTTTAAATACTGGTGATGTAGATTTTGGAAAAGGAAATCCAAGACAAACACCCTGTGCCGAATACTATATTTCGGGAAACAAAGAGTTGGAAAAAGTAAGTTTATTAGTAAAACGTTGCGATTCTACCGCTACAATTGAAAAAATTATTATTAAATAAACAAGTTGCTATTGGTTATATCTAATGAAATAATTACATGTTAAACATTTCTTTTTAAAAAAAGTTCTTATTCTCCCAGAAATGACAAAGAAAATCTAATCAACTATTTTTATATTTTGATGATAATGCGCCTCAATCTTAGCAACATTTTTAATCGTTTTTTTTACCCAATCAAAATATAAAACCTCCTTTTCTTCTTCGGTTAATTGCCAATCGGCATCAGAACTTCTGAGCTTTGCCGTAACATCTTGCAAAATAATAGCAGCAGCCACAGAAATATTTAAGCTTTCTGTAAAACCAACCATTGGTATTTTTAGAAATCCATCTGCGTTTTCAATCACATACTCAGAAACACCTTCAGCCTCAACTCCAAATATAAATGCAGCCTTTTTTGAAATATCAAAATCCTGCAACTCACAAGAATTGTTGTGTGGTGTTGTTGCTATTATTTGATATCCTTTTTCTTTTAAATCGTCTAAGCAAGTCTTTGTATTGTCGCCATCATTTCTATATCTATATTGATTCAACCATTTTTGTGAACCTTTGGCAACGTGTCTAGAAACTTTGTTGTTGTACTTATTCTCTATGGCATACAAGTCTTGTACTCCAAAAATATCGCAAGTTCTAACAACAGCGCTGGCATTGTGAGACTGAAAAATATCTTCTAAAACAACCGTAAAATGTCTCGTTCTATTTTCTAAGACCTTTTTAAATAGCTTTTTACGTTTATCCGTTAAAAAGCCTTCGAAGTAGTTTAATAATTTCTTATCGATCATAGTTACAAACTTAAAATTATTATTTTTATCTTCCTTAAAGATTTTAATAAAAATACTAAAAACCGTTTATTTAATGAAAAAACTAGTCGTTTTAACAGGTGCAGGAATTTCTGCAGAAAGTGGCATAAAAACCTTTCGAGATACTAATGGTTTGTGGGAAGGACACGATGTTATGCAAGTAGCTTCTCCCGAAGGTTATTTAGCAAATCCTGCATTAGTTTTAGACTTTTACAATCAACGCAGAAAACAACTTTTGGAAGTTTTTCCTAACAAAGCCCATTTTAATTTAGCCCATTTAGAAAATAATTTTGATGTTAAAATCATCACTCAGAATGTAGATGATTTGCACGAAAGAGCTGGCAGCAGTAGCGTTATTCATTTACATGGAGAATTGCTAAAAGCAAGAAGTACTATTGATGAAAACGATGTTTTAGATTGGCAGAAAGAATTAGTTTTAGGTGATTTATGTAGTAAAAAAAGTCAATTAAGACCCCATATCGTTTGGTTTGGAGAAATGGTTCCGTTATTAGAAAAAGCAATTGAAATCACACAAAATGCAGATATATTCATAATTATTGGTACTTCTATGCAAGTATATCCTGCAGCAAGTTTAATTGATTTTGTAGAACCAAATACTCCTATTTATTTTATAGATCCAAAACCAGTTGTTTCAGAAAATAATTTTAACAATTTAACAATTATTACTGCTATTGCAAGTTCTGGAACTGATCAACTAATTAGTTATTTAAAAGTTAAAAACTCTTTATAAGAAAAAATGTTTTTTGCCCTTCTTCTATTTTTAGCTTTAGGTAAATTGTCTTTAAACTTTTCTTCTACTTTTTTTAAAACGCTAAGTTGATTTTCTATATCTTCAAAATAAGGCAGCATATTGGACTTGAGATGCATAATCCATTTTAAGTCACCCGAGCTAAGAAGATACCTTGCGCCTGCCTTAATTGCTGCATTTATTCCCTTATCAATTTTAACATCTAAAACAGAAATGCGACTTAGACCTAAGTCCTCTTTAATCGATTCTAAAATCGTTAAAGTATTGTCTTTACTACCGTTATTTACAAAACAAAGCTTAATCTCTGTTTGATTAAATAGGTTTATAAACTGATTTTTATCAATTATTTTTTCATCTTCTGAAAATAAAATTATAATTCCTTTCTTCATTTAAGTTTCTTAACTATTTGTTGTTTTTATGAAAATATATTTCTTTGTTTGTCAACTAAATATTTAAAATTTTTTTGTTTTCTTGCTCTATAAAACCAAGCAACCTGACCTAATTGAAGGAATATTTTAAGAGAATCTTTCATAGATAGCTTAGAGCCATCTGCATGAATCCATCTTTTTAAAGGCTGCTCACATACAATACGTCTTGCTTTTTTTAGACCGAAAGAAAGTGTTATTCTTCGATATATCTCAACATCAAAAATCCATTTTGATATAAATGTTTTATCAAAGGCAATATGCACTATATCTTTATGAAAAACTTTGGCGCCACATTGGGTATCCTTAAAATCCATTTTTAAAATCCTTGTAATAATAAAGTTTAAGATTAAACTAACTACTTTTCTAACGGATTCTTTTCTAATATTTGCACCCATCCTATTAATCCTACAACCACTAACTATCTTATACCTAGAACCTTCTATTGTAGAAACTAAATCATCAAAATCTGATAAGTTCGTAGATAAATCGGCATCTAAAAACCCTATGTAATCTAAATCTTCTTGCTGTGCCATGTACAACATTCCTTGTCTTACAGCTTCTGCCTTTCCATAATTTTTTTCACAGTTATACACTGTAATAAAATTTTCTCTTCCTTTTCTTAGCTTATTTAAAATCTTTAATGTTTTATCTGTACTTCCGTCATTCACAAAACACAAATGATACCCAGAATTTTTATCTATGTAATCTGTAAACTTTTTACCTCGTAATCTTTTTCCTTCATTATAACAAGGTATTACAACACCTA
>LAQA01000036.1 GCA_000981625.1 Flavobacteriaceae bacterium ASP10-09a | reverse complement strand
AGTTGTTGGTCTTTCTGGTGGTGTAGATTCTAGCGTAACAGCACATTTATTAAAAGAACAGGGTTATGACGTTATTGGGCTTTTTATGAAAAATTGGCACGATGATTCTGTAACTATTTCTAATGAATGTCCTTGGTTAGAAGATAGTAATGACGCAATGATTGTTGCTGAAAAACTAGGGATTCCTTTTCAAGTGGTAGATTTAAGTGCCCAATACAAAGAACGTATTGTCGATTATATGTTTGATGAATACAGTAAAGGACGTACTCCAAACCCTGATGTACTTTGCAATAGAGAAATAAAGTTTGATGCTTTTATGGATATTGCCTTAAAATTAGGCGCAGATTATGTAGCTACGGGTCATTACTGCAGAAAAGGAGAAGAAATTATTGATGGAAAGCCGATTTATAAATTATTAGCAGGAAAAGATGTTAATAAAGATCAGTCTTATTTTTTATGTCAACTTTCACAAGAACAATTAACAAAAGCCTTATTCCCTATTGGAGAATTAACAAAGCCAGAAGTTAGAAAAATTGCTAAAGAGGCCGATTTAATTACTGCTGAAAAGAAAGACTCCCAAGGTTTATGTTTTATAGGAAAGGTAAGATTGCCAGAGTTTTTACAACAAAAACTGCAACCAAAAGAAGGAGTAATAGTTACAATTCCTTTTGATTTTGAGCAGTACACAAAATCAATTACAACCTTTGAAAACCAAGAAGCTGAGTTAACTTATCTTTCAACAAAGTTTTCTTACAAAAAAGAAGATGGTAAAGTCGTAGGGAAACACCAAGGAGCACATTATTTTACAAAAGGACAACGTAAAGGACTTAATGTTGGCGGTACAAAAGAAGCTTTATATGTTATTGAAACAGATGTTGTCGAAAATGTAATTTATACTGGTGAAGGTAAAAATCACAAAGGTTTATATCGAAATGTATTATTTGTCTGTAATGAAGAAATCCATTGGATTCGAGAAGATTTAGTTTTAAAAACTGGCGAATCGATGAATGTTGAAGCGAGAATTAGATACAGACAAGTATTAGAAAAAGCAACCTTACATAAAGTTGAGAGTGGTTTATATGTTGCCTTCGATAACAAACAATCTGCGATACAAGAAGGTCAGTTTGTAGCTTGGTATAAAAATGAAGAATTGCTAGGTTCTGGTGTGATTTCTTAAAAAGTTTTTTTTAAGAAATTTAAACACCTATTTTTAAGTTTTATATAAGATCATGAAAAAAATATTATTTCTTTTTGTTTTAACGTGTTCATTTCAGCTTTATTCTCAGACAGAAGATGCGTGGATTTTTTTAAATGATAAGCCTAATTCCGCAGCTTTTTTATCAAATCCGATTTCGATATTGTCTCAACGCTCATTAGATAGAAGAACAAAACAGAACATCCCTTTAGATGTAAAAGATGTTCCTATTGATATATCATATTATTCTCAATTAAAAGAGGATACAAATATTACTGTTTTAGCAAAATCTAAATGGTTAAACGCAATTCATATTCAAGGAGAAGTTGGTTACATTAATGATTTATTGTCAACATATAGTTTTATAAATCACATTGAATTTGCAAATAAGTCTTTAAATACCTCAGGGAAATCAAAATCAAATAGAATAGTACCTACCCATCATAATAAGTTTAAAGAAACGCTCACTGATTTTAATTACGGAGTAGCAGATAATCAAATTAAAATGTTAAACGCTGATTACTTGCATAGAGAAGGCTTTACTGGAGATGGTGTTCAAATTGCAATTATTGATGCTGGTTTTCCAAATGTAAATACGCTTTTAGCTTTTCAAAGAGTTAGAGATAATAATCAAATATTAGGAGGCTATAATTTTGCGGACAGAAATACAGATATATATACAAGAAGTAGTCATGGAACACATGTTTTATCAACGATTTCTGGTTACTTAGAAAATGAATTTGTTGGTACAGCTCCAAATGCAAAATTTTATTTATTTGTCTCTGAAATAACAGAATCAGAAACTGTTTTAGAAGAAACACTTTGGGTGGAAGCTGCAGAAAGAGCAGACAGCTTAGGTGTTGATGTTATAAATACTTCTTTAGGGTATACAACTTATGACAATCCAAGTCACAGTCACGCTTACAGTGATATGGATGGTGAAACGACATTTATTTCTAGAGGTGCAGAAATTGGTGCTTCTCGTGGAATGATTTTAGTGAATGCAATAGGAAATAGTGGTAATAATTCTTGGAAATACATGGGAGCTCCTTCGGATGCAAGTTCGGTGTTTTCTGTTGGAGCTGTAAATGCTGAAAGAAATATTGCTTCTTTTAGTTCTTTTGGACCAACTTCGGATAATAGAATAAAACCTGATGTTTTAGCGCAAGGTCAAAATACTAGCATTATTAATTTTTCTTCAGGAAATACATCAACGTCAAACGGAACCTCTTTTTCGTCACCAGTAATGGCTGGAGTTGTTGCTTGTTTTTGGCAAGCTTTTCCAAATAAAACAAATCTTGAAATCATGAATTTAATTCGGGATTCTTCAGATAAAATTAATAATCCTACAGATCAATATGGATATGGAATTCCAGATTTTGAAGCTGCTTATAATTCGGTATTATCTGTTACTCATTTTGATGATTTCTCTAAGATTAAAATTTTTCCAAACCCGACAAAAGACTTTTTTACAATTTCTAATAATATTTCTTTAGACAATTTTTCAGTTCAAGTATTTAATATTATTGGTAAAAAAGTTTTAGAGCAATCAAAATTAACTTCAAATAAGATGGATATCTCAGCCTTGCAAAAGGGCATTTACCTACTTAAAATTCAAAAAGGAAATCAGCAAAAAACTTTAAAGTTGATAAAACAATAATGAACAATAAAATTAAAGATCTTTTCAATATAAAATATCCAATTATTCAAGGAGGAATGATTTGGGTTTCTGGTTATAAATTAGCTTCAGCAGTATCAAATGCTGGTGGTTTAGGTATAATTGGTGCGGGTTCAATGTATCCAGAAGTGTTAAGGGAACATATTCAAAAATGCAAAAAGGCAACAGACAACTCCTTTGGAGTAAATGTACCAATGTTATATCCCGATATTGAAAAGATCATGGATATAATTATTGAAGAGGAAGTAAAGATTGTTTTTACTTCTGCAGGTAATCCTAAAACCTGGACCTCCTTTTTAAAAGAAAAAGGGATTACTGTTGTGCATGTTGTTAGCTCAGTAAAGTTTGCCTTAAAAGCAGAAGCCGCTGGTGTAGATGCCGTAGTTTGTGAAGGTTTTGAAGCTGGTGGACATAATGGAAGGGAAGAAACTACAACTTTTACTTTAATACCGATGGTTAAAGAGCAGGTAAATATCCCTGTAATTGCTGCTGGAGGAATTGGGTCTGGTCGTGGTATGTTAGCAGCTATGGTATTAGGTGCAGATGGAGTGCAAATAGGAAGTAGATTTGTTGCTACAGAAGAATCTTCTGCGCATCAAAATTTTAAAAATATGATTGTTGATGCTAAAGATGGTGACACGCATCTAACTCTAAAAGAACTAGCACCTGTTCGTTTACTGAAAAACAAATTTTATCAAGAAGTACAAGAGTTGTATCAGCAAAATCCATCAAAAGAGCAGTTAAAGGAATTACTTGGTAGAGCAAGAGCAAAAAAAGGAATGTTTGAAGGTGATTTAGAGAATGGAGAGTTAGAAATAGGTCAAATTGTAGGATTAATCCATAAGATAAAACCAGCAAAAGTAGTTTTAGAAGAAATTATTGAAGAATATAATTCATCTAAAGATCTGATTTTCAGGTATTAATATTAGTTTTAAAAAAAATAATTTATTTTCGTGTTTCTATAGTTATAGGTATTATCTTTGCAGTTCAATAAAAAGTTGTTAGTAATTAAACAAGCAACACATTTAATATTATTATTATGAATAAAGGTACCGTAAAATTTTTCAACGAATCTAAAGGATTTGGATTTATTACTGAAGAAGGAAACAACAAAGAACATTTTGTGCATGTGTCAGGATTAGTTGACGAAATTCGTGAAAACGATGAAGTTGAGTTTGACTTACAAGATGGAAAAAAAGGATTAAACGCAGTAAACGTAAGAGTATTATAACATATATCTATTACTAGTTAATTTTTTATCTAAAAGCCTATCAAATCTGATAGGCTTTTTTTATTTTCCTTTTTAAAAATATTATTTATGATAGACGGTAGACAAAGAAAGAATATTACTATTGGTTTGTTTGTAGAAATTATTCAAAAACCGCATCAACGGTCTGGTCAATTAACAGGGGGAAATGTTGCCAAGCTTTTAACAAAATCAGCGAATCATCCTCATGGAATAAAAGTACAATTAGAATCTGGCTTGGTCGGAAGAGTAAAAAATATAATTGAGTAACTTATTTTACAGGAATCTTAATTTCGTATAATTTTCTACTTCTATTATTTAATTTATTTTCTCTTAACCATGGATTATGGATTTTAAACTCTTTATAGTTAATGCCAAATCCTTTTGCAAAACTAGTAATATTTGTGATTGCTGTATCTACTTTTACTGTGTAGGTTTTTTTAATTGTATACAAGTCATCCTTTTCAAAAACAAAACCATATTTTTCTGGGTTTCTAATAATTTCTTTTAGGGCCAAAATTCTAAAAACATAACGTTCTGTTTCATTCGCTAATTTAGCATCATAATAATTTGTAACTTCTTGTGCTTCTAATCTTCTAGAAATTCCATAATTTCCAGCATTGTATGCTGCTGCTGCTAAGGTCCAAGATCCAAAACGGTTTTTCGCATTTTTTAGGTATTCGGCAGCTACTTTTGTAGATTTTTCAATATTGTATCTTTCATCTACATTATTATTTATTTCAAGACCATATTCTTTGCCGGTAGCTTTCATAAAATGCCAAATTCCTGCGGCTCCAACTGTTGAGGTTTCATCTGTAAAACCACTTTCTGCCAATGCTAAAAATTTAAAATCGTCAGGTAAACCATATTTTTTTAATAAAGGCTCTATAATAGGAAAATATTTGTTTGCACGTTTTAAAAGTAATATGCCGTTAGACTGCCAATATGTATTTACTAACAACTCTCTGTCCATTCTTTCTTTTACATCTGATTTTTCAAGAGGAACTCTTTCGCCTGCAAGGTTTAGGTTACTGGGTAATTTTAAAGCTCTTATTTTGTAATTTTGATGTGTATTTGTTTTAGGATCTATATCCGATTCATGAATAGCATTCATAAATAAGACAGTAATGCAAATGATACTTAAAAGAGATATAATACGCGAAGATTTATTCATGATAGATTAATTTTTAATAAGTATAAAAGTAACCAATAGAAGTAGTTTTAACAAGTTAAACTTTGATGAATAATTATAGAAATTTCTTTCGGTTTTAAAAGAATCATAGAATGATTTCCATCTTCAATTTTAATACATTTTTCAATATTCTTAAGAGGAAATATGTGATCGTTTGTTCCATGAATATGAACAATATTTTCTATTGGTTTATCTTGACTCCAATTTATAACATTATGAATAGACCATTTTATATAGTTTTTTCCTCTAACAGAAAGATATTTTCTATAGATTTTAGCCTTTTTTTCTAATGATTTTCCAATAAAAAATTTAGCATAATTATCAAAATTAGTTACAATTTGAGTTGGAAATAATTTATAAATTTTACTTTTGTTTGCTATTTTATATCTTTTAGGAAGTTCGCTTGTAGATTTTACGCTAGAAATTATAATAACCTTTCTTGTAACGATTAATTTACTCATTTCTTGTACTATAATCCCACCAAAAGAAACACCAATTAAAACAGGATTTGAATGCTTTATATCAGCAGTCATCCTCTTAGCATAATTAGTAATTGTTTCGTCTAAATCTAAAGGTGTTTTCCATGTTAAGAAATGTAACTCATATATTTGCGATGACAGCTCTAATCTTTCAAAAATTTCTGGACCAGCAGCCAAACCGGGCATAAAGTAAATATGAATCTTAGACATATATATTCTTTAACATTAGGAATTCTAATTACTTAACAAGTATAGCTTTAATTTAAATTGAAATAGTCTCTTTTATAAAATTAAATCTTACCAAACCGTCCTCATCAATTTCTGTAAGCGTAATTGCATGTAAAGTGTTTATTAAATCTGGATTCCATGGTGACTTTACTTTTACATAATTTTCTGTAAATCCATTTATATACCCTTCTTTGTTCTCGTTTTCAAACAAAACAGTTAGCGTATTCCCTAATTGAGACTCATAAAAAGAACGTCTTTTTTTAGCTGATAAACCTCGTAGCATTTTGCTGCGTTTTGCACGTATTTTTTTAGGAACAACACCATTTAAATCTACCGCTTCTGTATTTGGTCTTTCCGAATAGGTAAAAACATGTAAATACGAAATATCCATTTCGTTTAAATAATTATAAGTTTCTAAAAAGAGCTCGTCAGTCTCTCCAGGAAAACCAACAATAACATCTACTCCGATACAAGCATTTGGCATTACTTCTTTAATTCTAGAAACTCTATTTGTATAGGTTTTTCGTAGATATCTACGTTTCATTTTCTTTAGTAGCTCATCACTTCCAGATTGTAATGGAATATGAAAATGAGGTACAAAAGAGTTCGATTTAGAAACAAAATCTATTGTTTCATCTTTTAGTAAATTAGGTTCTATGGATGAAATTCGCAAACGATGAATACCATCAATTGTATCTAGTTCTTTTACTAGATCTAAAAAAGTATGTTCGTGCGTTTTATTACCAAATTCTCCTTTTCCATAATCTCCAATATTAACGCCAGTTAAAACGATTTCTTTAATTCCTTTAGAGGATATTTCTTTGGCATTTTGGATTACATTCTCTAAAGTATCACTTCTAGAAATTCCACGTGCTAAAGGGATTGTACAATAGGTACATTTATAATCACAACCATCTTGCACTTTTAGAAAAGCACGAGTTCTGCCGCCTATAGAATAAGAACCTACGTAAAAATCTGCGTCAGAAATTTCACAAGAATGAATTTCGCCAACATTATTTTTACTTAAATCATTAATATAGCTGGTAACATTAAATTTTTCAGTGGCTCCTAAAACTAAATCAACACCATCTACAGCTGCTAATTCTTCTGGTTTTAACTGTGCATAACATCCAATAGCTATTAAAAAAGCATCGTCGTTTTTCTTCAATGCATTTTTTACAATCGATTTAAAACGTTTGTCTGCATTATCTGTGACAGAGCATGTATTAATTACATAGATATCTGCTTCTTCTTCAAAATCAACACGTTCAAAACCTTCATTCACAAAGTTTCGTGCAATTGTTGATGTTTCAGAAAAATTCAATTTGCAACCTAATGTATAAAAAGCGACTTTTTTATCTGCAATCATTCTTGTACTTTTAAGGACTGCAAATTTACAATAATATTGATGATTTTTGAAACGGAAAGATTAATTGTTAGAAAACTGATTTTAAGTGATGTGGATTCATTTCATGAAATGCAAAGTAACCCCAATGTCATGCAGTTTGCAGATGGTGAAGTAAAAACATTTGATGAAAACGCGCTAGAATTATTGGATCTCATCAAAAAATATACACTTGAAAATAATGATTTTTGGATTTATGCCATTGAAAGAAAATTAGATCCAAAATTTATTGGAACTTTGGCTTTGGTAAAAGATGTAATAGATGATGAAATTGGCTATCGTTTTTTAGAAAAATACTGGAATCATGGTTATGGTTTTGAAATTTGTGAAGCCACAGTTGAATATTGTAAAAAAATAGGAGTTAAAAAATTAGTGGGGTATGTTGTTGACGAAAACGTGGCATCTGTTAAGATTTTAGAAAAACTAAACTTTAAAGTTGTAAAAAAAATGATTAGCGAGGACATTCAATTACCAGAAACAAAATACGAATTAAAATTATGATTGTAGATCATTTACAACCTCCCTATTATGCCGTTATTTTTTCAACAATAGTGGAAGATAATGCAGATGGATATCAAGAAGCTGCTGAAAGAATGGAAGTTTTAGCAAAGCTCCAGAAAGGCTATTTGGGCATTGAGTCTGCAAGAAGTGACATTGGGATTACTGTTTCGTATTGGCAAACTTTAGACCATATTACCAATTGGAAAAATAATATAGAACATACAGAAGTTCGCAACTTAGGCAGAGAAAAATGGTATAAAAAATACCAATTAAGAATTTGTAAAGTAGAACGTGAATATGGATTTGATAAATAGCTTATAATATTTTCTCTTTAATTTTACCTTTTAATTTTTTAGTGACATTTTTAGGGAATGGCCTGTCTCCGTGTAAAATATCAACCATAATATTATTAAAGTGCTGACCATATTTACTTAGGATAAAGTTTCTTACAGGATTATTGTGATAAAAGAATTTTGATAAAATAGCTCCAGATTTTAATTCTGGCAATATTTTTAAATGTAACTTTTCTATATATTTTTTTTCTGATAAACTGCCATCTAAATTACTTTCTATTATAGCTTCTGCAACATACTTTCCGCTTAAAATTGCATTCGATATTCCTTCTGCAGTGATGGGTTCAGCAAAACCAGCAGCATCACCAATTAAGAAGACATTATTTTTCACAAAACCATCTGTTCTTGGAGCAATCGGTATTTGAAAGCCATGAGCTTCTTCTTTGAGGATTTCTTTAATACCTAAAGTCTGTATGTATTTTTTATAATACTCCTTTAAGTTTATTCTTCCTTTTTTTGTAGTTAAGACCCCTATTGATAGATGATTTTTCTTAGGAAAACTCCATGCATATCCATTAGGAACAGCATCAACATCAAAACGCACACTTTTAGATAAACGCTCAAAATCTTTTTTAGAAACTTCAACTTCATATTCTAAAGCAGGAATTAATTTTCGAGTATCATTTTTCCAGCCAGCCATTTTTGCAGTGGGACTCAAAACACCATCAGCAGCAATTATAAATTTTGCAGAAATTTCTCCTTGAGAAGTCTTTAAAATAGATTTTCTATTCATGAAATCAATACTTTTTAAGGTATGATTCTCTAATAACGTCACTCCAAATTCTTTTGCTTTTTTTACAATTAAGTTATCAAAGGCATCTCTCATAATCATGGTAATTATGGGTTCCTCTTTTTTAGATTGATAACAAGTTTCATTATTATTGAAGTAGCTATCAACGGTGAAAAATTCACGTTCAATAACTTCAGAAATATCAAAAGGCATATTTTTTCTTCCTCTATTTACAAATCCTCCTCCACAAGTTTTATAACGAGGTAAGGTTTCTTTTTCTATGATTACTGTAGAAATACCTTGTTTACCTAGATAAAATGCAGTTGAAGCACCTGAAGGACCACTGCCAATAATTGCAACATCAAAATTTTTCATAGATTTTGAGCTTTTTAATACAAATATAAAGGTTCTTACCAGTTTATTTTTGATAGAATAGGGAAGTGGTCTGAGTTTTTTTCTGAAAATGACGTAAATTTATTTACAATTGCATTTTTATCAGTTAATATAAAATCGATCCTCATCGGAAACCAATAATTAAAAGATTTACCAAAACCTTTTCCTGCTTCGATAAAAGTATCTTTTTTATCTTCTAAAATTTGATTATAAACCCAAGAATAACTGGTGTTATTAAAATCGCCAGCTACTATTTTTTTGCCTTTCCATTGTTTTTCATGAGCCATGAAAACTTCAGTTTGTTCTGCTTGTTTTTTAAAACGTTCTTTTAAGCGTGCAATTAATTTTTCTGAATTTTCTTGTCCAAAATTTTCTTTACTAGTATTTAATTTTAAAGATTGTAAGTGTAAATTATACACTCTAATCGTATCTTTTTTTCTAACAATATCTACAAATATAATATTATTAGCAGTGTTTTTTAAATCTAAAGAACCTTGATTTATAATAGGGAATTTAGAATAAATCGCTAACCCAATTTTAGCTTTTTGACTCTTTGTTCTTATATATTTATAAGGATATAAAAAAGTTTGTTTTTCTAATGTATAATATTCTTGAAACAATAAAATATCAGGTGATTGTTCTAATACAAAAGCACTAATTTTTTCAGGTATGTTTTGGTCATCAATCCATTTCCAATGGTTAAACATTCTTACATTATAGCTCATCACTTTTAAATCATCATTTAAAGAAGATTTATTTTCTGTAAGCTTGTAAATAGGTGTTGAGAAGAACCAACCTATAGTCAAAATAATTGCTGATAAAAGAAAATGTTTTTTTAGTTTCAATATCCAATAAATTACAAAAAAGAGATTAAGAATAATTAAAGGTGGAACAAGTAAACTTAAAATCGCGAAAGTAGGAATATTCTTAGGAGATACAAATGGTAATAAATATGAGAGCAAAAGAATTGTTGCTAAAAAGGAGTTTAGCAAATAAATAATTTTATTTATAAGGGATAATTTTTTCACTTTTTAAGAATTATTTTTTTCCTTGTCTAAACAAAAAATCCTTCTCTGTTTTTGTTAATGTATCGTAACCAGATTTACTTATTTTGTCTAATATTGCATCTATCTGTTTTTGTGTTACGTTTGTGTTTTTTACTGAATTCGTTTTCTTTTTTGCAGATTTATGGACTGTTTTTAGAGGTTTCTCTTTCCTTTTGAAAAAGGATGAAAACATACTTGATAGATTTATTTTTTTATTACTTACTTGATTTACATATAAAAAACCGAACAAACTACCTCCTAAATGTGCAAAATGGCCTCCAGCATTATCGCCAATTAAACCAATAATATCTAGACTAATCCAAAAGGCAGCCAAATACCATAGTTTTACAAAACCTATAAAACGTAGTTTTAATTGATAATTTGGTATGTAAGTTGTAACCCCTATAAATATGGCCGAAATCCCAGCAGAAGCACCAACTAACAAAGATGATTTTCCTTCAAATAAAGGAAAGTAGTTTTGACTGAGAAGAAACAAAATCCCTCCAAATAAAGTACCAATAACATAAAAATTAAGTAATTGTTTTTGGGTGAAATATTCTAAAAATAAATGACCAATAAAGTGCAGAACAATTAAGTTCATTAATATATGAATAAAATCAGCATGTAAAAAACCATAGGTAATAATAGACCATGGTTTTTGCAATAGAGAAGTGTAGTCATCATCTAAAGAAAACCAATCTACTAGCCAATTTATTTGCCCTTTATACAAACCTTGAAAAACATTAAATAGTAAGGTTAAAATAAAAATAGCAATATTTATGTAGATTAATTTTTCTACAATATTTCCATTTTGGAAACGACCTTTTAAGTTGTTTATATACTTCATTAACGAACTTTAAATTGATTATTTTTCCAATACCAAGCAATAATAAATCCTATTAAAGCACCCCCTAAATGTGCAAAATGCGCAATATTCCCAATAGAATATTTTGTCATTCCGAAGAATAAATCTCCTAAAATCATTACAGGAATAAAATATTTTGCTGCTATCGGAACAGGGAAAAATATCAGTGCCAATTTAGCATCTTTAAAATACAAACCAAAAGCAACTAAAATCCCATAAACAGCTCCAGAAGCCCCAACAGCAGTAGTATTGTAATATTTACTAGCTTTTATCAATTCATCACCTAAACCTTCAAAGTAGTTTATATTATTACTTTTTGATATAATTTTGTTTGCATTATCAATAAACTCTCCCCAAGTATTTCCTTGAAAATTAAGAATTGTATTTAATTGATTATCGGTAACACCAGATGCAATTATTTGCTCAAAAGCATTATTGAATTGATAATAATTTACTAAAGTGTAAATTAATCCTGCTCCTAGACCGGCAGAGAAATAGAAGAAAATAAATTTCTTTTTTCCCCACATTTGTTCTAATGGAGTCCCAAATGCATACAAACCATACATGTTGAATAAAATATGTGGAAAACTTCCATGCATAAACATGTGAGTTACATATTGCCAAAACCCAAAATGTTCGTTTTTAGGAAAATGTAAAGCCAATATATTTGTTAAATCTAATTGTAGTAATTGTGGTACTACAAATAAAATTACATTGATTATAATTAGGTGTTTTATGGCATCTGTTAGTCTATTCATGATTAGCTATTAAATAGATTGTCTATTTCGTTTAAGGTCAGCGTTTTAAATGTTGATTTCCCGAAAGGAGAAATAGTAGGTTCTTTACACGAGAATAAGTTGTTCACTAAACTTTCTTGTTCTCTTTCAGAAAGTTGTGTTCCTGTTTTTATCGATAATGTTTTTGCGAACGATTTTGCCATTACATCAAAATGACTAAAACTGGCATCAGGCACTTCTAAATTCATATCGTTTAAAAGCTCTTCTAAGATGATAGTAATCTTGCTCTCTGTAACGGAAACAGGTATTCCTTTAATAGTAACACTGTCTTTTGTAAATTCATCAAAAGAAAAACCTGCGTTTTCTAGTTCGGCTTTCATGGTATAAATCATTTCTATTTCTTGTGACGAAAATGATATTTTTACAGGAAACAATAATTGCTGACTATTGGCTTCTTTTACAGTTATACTTTCTAAAAAATCTTCATATAAAATACGTTGATGTGCTAAAGATTGATTGATTAAAACAACCCCAGATTTTATAGAACTTAGTAAATATTTACGCTGAATCTGAAACGTTTTTTGTGTTTTTATTTCTTGCTGATTGTCAAATAATTCTGATTGTCTTTCTTCATCCGTGACTGCGGTAGAAGTATATAAAGATTCCCAACTCTCAGTTTGTTTTTCTCTATTATAAGGAAAACGTATTTCTTTTTGTTCTAATTCCTTAAAGGGATTAAAATCTGGGTCAACAGAAATTTTTGGTGTTTTTGCTGATGTCGTATTTGAGTTTAAATGGTATGGTGTGTCTAGGTTAGAGTCTCTATTAAAATCTAAAAGAGGCGCTACATTATATTGCCCTAAACTGTGTTTCACGGTTGCTCTTAACATTGCATACAATGCTTTTTCATTATCAAACTTTATCTCCGTTTTTGTTGGATGAATGTTAATGTCAATTGTATTTGCAGGTACTGTTAAATATAAAAAGTAGGAGGGATGTGAACCTTGCTCTAGTAGACCGTCAAAAGCATTTACAACTGCATGATTTAAATAAGAGCTTTTTATAAAACGATCATTTACAAAAAAGAATTGTTCTCCTCTTTTTCTTTTAGAAAATTCTGGTTTTGCGACAAAACCTTCAATAGAGACAATATCGGTTTGTTCGTTTATTGGAACTAATTTTTCATTCATTTTAGTTCCGAAAACGCTTACAATTCGTTTTCTTAAATTGCTGCTTTTTAAATGATAAACTTCATTATTGTTATGGTGCATTAAAAAAGCAATCGTTGGGTGTGCTAAAGCAACTCTTTGAAACTCATCTATAATATGACGCGTTTCTACAGTATCTGACTTTAGAAAATTTCTTCTCGCAGGTATATTGTAAAACAAGTTTTTAACCGCAATACTTGTCCCTTTTGAAGTTGAAATAAAATCTTGGGAAATAATTTTACTTCCTTCAATTTTTATAGAAGTTCCAAGTTCTTCGTTTTCTTGTTTTGTTTTTAATTCAACATGTGCAATTGCAGCAATAGATGCTAAAGCTTCACCTCTAAAACCTTTTGTACAGAGGTTGAATAAATCTTCTGCTTTTTTGATTTTTGAAGTGGCATGTCTTTCAAAAGACATTCTTGCATCAGTAGGACTCATACCCTTGCCATCGTCTAGAACCTGAATTAACGTTTTACCAGCGTCTTTTAATAATAATTTTATGCTTGTTGCACCAGCATCAATTGCATTTTCTAGCAACTCTTTAACCACAGAAGCTGGTCTCTGTACGACTTCTCCTGCAGCTATTTGATTTGCTACATGATCTGGTAAAAGTTGAATGATATCTGACATTATTTAGTAAAGAATATAGATAAATCAAAGTCTATGATGTAAAAGAAAACAAATACTAATATTAAAATAATATAGATTACGGTTCTATTAGATCCTTTTTCTGCATTTTTAAGTTCATTAATAGCACTAGAAAATTTAGTTTTTAAACCTTTATTTTTTCCAGTTGTATTTCTGAACTGATCTAATTTATGTTCGATTTTATAAGGACTTCCATCTCCTTTATAATAACGTGGTTGGTAATCAAATTTTTTGTTTGTTCTTTTTAAAAATCCCATAATTTTAGAAAATAATTGGTGAATATCAATTTTTAGAAGTCAATTATTATACCAATTTCAGCAATTCAAATTTAAATAATTAAAAGGAATTCATCAAGAAATGATGTTAAAAGTATTCTTAAAAAAAGATAAAGCTGTTTTTTTGTTAAAATCCAATACTTTCCGAGTTTCTATTTAAGGTTTTAATAGCGGCCATTTTAATAGCAGCAACGGCACATTCTGCACCTTTATTACCTAATTTTCCGCCAGATCTATCTATAGATTGTTGTTTTGTATTATCAGTTAAAACACAGAAAATTACAGGAACATCATATTTAATATTTAAATCTACAATTCCTTGTGTTACACCTTCACAAACAAAATCGAAATGTTTTGTTTCTCCTTGAATTACATTTCCAATAGCAATGATAGCATCAACTTTTTGAGATTGAATCATTTTTTTGCAACCATAGATTAATTCAAAACTTCCAGGTACATCCCAAGAAATAATATTTTCTTTAGTTGCTCCACAATCTAAAAACGTTTCAATAGCGCCTTTTTTTAAGTTTTGTGTAATTTCAGGATTCCATTCTGAAACAACAATCCCAAATCGAAAATTTTTCGCATTTGGGATTGTTGCTTTATCGTAAATTGATAAATTGGTTGTAGCCATTTAATTAAGTATTTAGTATTTAGTAAATTTATCGCTAACTGCGACTAATTTTACTAAAACTATTATTTAGCGTATTTAGCAGCATTGATAAATTTTTCAATATCTCTCCCTTGATCAGATTTTGAATAGTTATCTTTTATCTGTGTAAATAATTGTTCTGCTTTGTTATATTCTTTCAAAGACATTGCAGTTTGTGCTGCTTTGTATAAAAATAAAGGAGTCGTAAACTCATTTTCTTTTTTATTTGCAGCCTTCTCATAAAATTCTAAAGCTTCTTCTTGTTGATCAATATCTGAAAAAGCATCACCAATTGCTCCTAAAGCAACAGGGCCTAACATTTCATCATCAGAATTAAATTTACTTAAATATTCAATAGCTTTATCATATTGTTTCATTTGTAAATAAGAAACACCTGCATAATAGTTTGCTAAATTTCCAGCACTTGTACCACTGTAAGAATCTGCAATATCTAAAAAGCCATATTTACCATCTGCACCTTCTAAGCCTAAATTTAATAAAGAGTCTATTCCTGAACCTGCTGTTGCAGCTTCATTAAAGTGTTTTCTTGGAAAAGATAATTCGTTAGAAGCATCTAATTCGTTTGGTTCAACAACATAATTAGTATAACCTAAAAAAGCTAAGAAAAAAACAACCACAGCTACTAAAGAGTAGAATAAAGGTTTGCTATTTTTTTCTATCCATTTTTCAGATCTTGAAGCTGTTTCTTCTAAAGTATTTAATACTCCAGCTGTTTCAAATTCTGATTCATCGATTTGATTTGCTTCTTTTTTACCTTCTGCTTTATATTTTTTCTGGTATGTTGACATGTTTTTCCTTAAAATTTAGTGGAGCAAAAATAGTTTTTTTTATTGGATTTTAAAAGCGGATAATTCCCTAAATTTTCAATAATTTGCAAATCATTATTAATCGTAGTATTTATTCATGTATTTACAGAAAATTTCTTTAGTCAATTTTAAGAATTTAGAATTGCAATCTTTTGATTTCCAGCAGAAAATAAATTGTTTTGTAGGAGATAATGGGGTTGGCAAAACAAATGTTTTGGACGCTATTTATTATCTATCTTTTGCTAAAAGTTACTTTAATTCGATAGCTGGTCAGAATATAAAGCATGGTGAAGCCTTTTTTATGATAGAAGGTGATTATGTTTTAAACGATAGAAATGAAAAAATTGTCTGCAGTTTAAAGCGTGGACAGAAAAAAGTTTTGAAGAGAAATGGAAAGAGTTACGACAAGTTTTCAGAACATATAGGTCAAATTCCTTTGGTCATTATTTCTCCTGCGGATAGAGATTTAGTTACAGAAGGTAGTGATACTAGAAGAAAATTTATTGACGGAGTTATTTCTCAACAAAATAAAAAGTACTTACAAAATTTAATTTCTTACAATAAGGTTTTAAGTCAAAGAAATGCTTTGTTAAAATATTTCGCTGCAAATAGAACTTTTGATGCTTTAAATCTAAGTGTTTATGATGATCAATTAGCCAATTACGGAGCTAAAATTTATACGATTAGAAAAGATTTTCTAGAGGAATTTATTCCTATCTTTAATAAAAAATATCAAGTTATTTCTGGGGGTAAAGAAGTTGTTAATTTAAATTATAAAAGTCAGTTAAATGATTTTTCTATGAAAGATTTATTAGAACAATCATTAGAGAAAGATAAGATTTTACAATACACAACATCAGGAATACATAAGGATGATTTAAGTTTCGAAATTGAAGCTTATCCTATAAAAAAGTTCGGTTCTCAAGGGCAACAAAAATCGTATTTAATAGCCCTAAAATTGGCGCAGTTTGAGTTTATAAAGCAACAATCAAAAGTAATTCCAATTCTGTTATTAGATGATATTTTTGATAAATTAGATGAAAATCGAGTTTCTCAAATTATTCAGTTGGTGAATAACGACGAATTTGGTCAGATATTTATTACTGACACACATTCAAAAAGAACCGAAGATATTGTTAAACAGAGTAATAAACCCTATCAGATTTTTAAACTTTAAGGTGAAAGTTGAAATCTTAAATAGAAATATTTTAATTACAGAAAGGTAAAATTAAAATACCAATGGCAAAAAGAGAAAATGATTCTTTTTCAATAGAAGATCTAATGCAGACTTTTATCAAGGAAAATAACTTGAGTAAAGGAATGCATAAAGTAAAAGTTGAAGAAACTTGGAATAATATGATGGGGCCGGGTGTCGCGACTCATACAACTTCCGTAATGTTGCAAAATAAAACGCTAATTATTCAATTAAATTCTTCTGTATTACGAGAAGAATTAAGTTATGGGAAAGATAAAATTATTAAAATGATAAATGATGAATTAGGTGATGAAGTAATTTCCAAATTAATATTAGCCTAGTTCGCACAATAGATGTTTGGAACAATAATAAGATATTGATATTCAATTAAGTTCAGAAAAAAAATTTGTAGTTGTTATTTTAATTTGTGAGATGCTTAAATAATAAAATTATAGCTTATTAAACATAATGGATAAAAAAACTCGTAACCATTAAGTTACGAGTTTTTTTGATATATTTTAGAATAAGGGTATCTAAAAATCCTTAAAACTGCTCTCTTCCAGAAAAATGAAAATTTCCCTCAATTTGTGCATTTTCGTCAGAATCAGAACCATGTACAGCATTTTCTCCCATAGAAGTTGCGTATAATTTTCTAATAGTTCCTTCAGCAGCATCAGCAGGATTTGTAGCACCAATTAAGGTTCTAAAATCTTCTACTGCATTCTCTTTTTCTAAGATTGCAGCTACAACTGGTCCACGTGTCATGAATTCAACTAATTCTCCAAAAAACGGACGCTCATTATGCACAGCATAAAAAGTTTCAGCATCAGCTTTTGTCATTTGAGTTTTCTTTAATGCTACAATTCTAAATCCTGCAGCATTCATTTTTTCTAAAATTGCACCAGTATGTCCGTTTTCTACAGCATCTGGTTTAAGCATTGTAAATGTTCTATTTGTTGCCATCCTATTGACTTTTAATTACTTTGTTATTAATAGTTAATTTCGTGAAAATTAATTGTTAAGCGTTTCACAAATTCGGCGCGAAATTACACCTTTTTTTTAATTAAATTGTATATTCGCTCATTATGATTTTAAAAGCATTTGAAGAATTAAAAAGGTTTTTAGAAAAACCTAAAAAGATAGTAATCGTTGGGCATAGAAATCCTGATGGAGATGCTATAGGCTCTACTTTAGCTTTAAAACATTATTTAGGAAAAAAAGGTCACGATTGTTCGGTTGTTGTTCCAAATGATTATCCAGATTTCTTGCATTGGTTGCCCGGTTCTGAAACTACCTATCGTTTTGATTGGCAAAATTCGCAATCTCAAAGAATGATTAATAATTCGGATATTATTTTTCTTTTAGATTTTAATGCTTTACATAGAGTTGGTTCTGATATGCAAAATACGTTAGAAAAATATCCTAATGATTTTGCAATGATAGATCATCATCAGCAGCCTGACGACGTAAAATACATGTATTCTGATGTTACCATTTGTTCAACCTGTCAGATGGTTTATCAATTTATTGAAATGAATAATGATTTGGACTTAATTGATACTGATATTGCTACTTGTTTGTATACGGGTATTATGACAGATACAGGTTCATTCAGGTTTAGGTCTACAACGAGTGATACTCATAGAATTATTGCAGCATTAATTGATAAAGGAGCTGAAAATGACAGAATACATAACAATGTTTATGATGCAAATTCATATAATAGATTGTTATTATTAGGACAAGCTCTAAGTAACTTACAAATTTTGCCTTCCTACAAAACAGCCTTCATCACTTTAACGGATGAAGAAAAAAACCGTTTTGACTTCCAAAAAGGAGATACAGAAGGTGTTGTAAATTATGCATTGTCTTTAAAAGGAATTATTTTTGCAGCCATTTTTATTGAAGATAAAGAACAAAAAGTTATTAAAATTTCTTTTCGATCAAAAGGTGATTTTTCTGTGAATCAATTTTCTAGAAATCACTTTAGTGGTGGAGGACATGATAATGCTGCTGGAGGAAAATCTGATGAATCAATGGAG